>JBILFK010000098.1:0-5912 GCA_044351685.1 Rickettsiales bacterium
TTGCCGATATACTGATACGTGAAAAAAATGCAACCCATGTGACAATGGAAACTGAGGCCGGTATTCGCGAGGGCTGGCGCGATGGCGAAGTGGATGTGCGCGTGGATATGGGCGCTCCCCGCACACATTGGAGCGATATACCGCTAAGCGAATCGCGCAACACGCTGCATCTGGGGTTACAGGAAGGCCCGCTGATGGACCCGGTAGCACTCAGCATGGGCAACCCGCATGCGGTGTTTTTTGTACCGCAAATCGATGTGATTAATATCGCTCTGCATGGCGCCAAACTTGAACATAACCCGCTTTTCCCGGCGCGTGCCAATATTAGTGCGGTGCAGGTTGTGGCCAGTGATCATCTGCGCATGAAAGTGTGGGAGCGGGGAACCGGCGAAACGCTTGCCTGTGGCTCGGCAGCCTGTGCGGCGGTGGTGGCAGGGTATCGCCGCAGTGTGTGCGATCGCACAGCCACAGTCGATTTACCGGGTGGTTCGCTGCGTATTGAATGGCAAAGCGAAGCCGAAGGCGGCCATGTGATGATGAGCGGCCCAGTAACCTATGTGTTTGAAGGCTCTATAAGCCTTGAGCAGTAGGGTTTTTCCTGCTAGCTGCTTGCCGCATGCCCGTTGAAATTGTTACATTCGGTTGTCGCCTGAACACCTACGAAAGTGAGGTGATGCGCAACCATGCCCAGAATGCTGGGCTGGAAAACACCATTATTTTCAATACCTGCGCGGTGACTGCCGAGGCCGAGAAGCAAGCACGCCAAGCGATTCGCAAGGCGCGGCGCGATAATCCGGATAAAAAAATCATTGTCACTGGTTGTGCAGCGCAAGTGCACCCAGATGTATTTGCCGCCATGCCGGAAGTGAATGCGGTGCTGGGCAACGATGAAAAAATGCAACCCGAACCGTATTTCGCAACGCATACCGAGCGCGCGCAGGTGAATGATATTATGGCGGTGCGCGAAACGGCGTCGCATCTTGTATCGTCGTTCGAGGGGAAATCACGCGCCTTCCTGCAGGTGCAAAATGGCTGCGATCATCGCTGCACGTTTTGCATTATTCCGTTTGGTCGTGGCCCTTCACGCAGTGTGCCGATGGGTGAAATTGTTACCCATGTGCGCGCGCTGGTCGCGGCTGGTTTTAACGAAGTGGTGTTCACTGGTGTCGATGTTTCCGATTACGGAAAAGATTTGCCCGGCACCCCCACGCTAGGGCAAATGATTCGGCGTGTGCTGGCACAGGTGCCCGAGCTTGCACGCTTGCGGTTATCGTCGATTGATGCGGTGGAAGTTGATGATGATTTATACCGCCTAATCGCCGAAGAACCGCGCCTAATGCCGCATCTGCATATCAGCATTCAGGCGGGTGACGATATGGTGTTGAAGCGCATGAAGCGAAGGCATGTGCGCGATGATATTGTGCGGTTCTGCGAACGCACGCGCGCGCTGCGCCCCGAGTTGGTATTTGGTGCCGATATTATCGCTGGCTTCCCCACCGAAACCGATGCGATGTTTGAAAACACGCTGCGGTTGGTGGAAGAAGTAAACCTGACGCATTTGCATGTTTTTCCCTATTCCGCACGTGTGGGCACACCGGCGGCGCGCATGCCGCAAGTGCCGTTAGCGCTGCGTAAGGAGCGCGCTGCAAAACTACGCGCGGCAGGCGATGCGCAGCTTGCAAAATACTTGCATAGCTGTGTGGGCAAAGAATTGCATATCGTGATGGAACAAGATGGTAAATCGGGCCATAGCGAGGGCTTTGCATTGGTGAAAACGCCACAGCAATTTGCGGCTGGCAGTGTGCAGAAGGTGCATATTGCGCATGCCGAAAATGCGTATGTGTTAGCCGCATGAACTGGCTTACTAAGCTAACCACAGGCCTCAAAAAAACCTCGAGCCAACTGGGCGAGGGGATTACCAGTGTGTTCACCAGCCGCACGCTCGATGCAGCAACGCTTGAAGCACTGGAAGAAGTGTTGATTATGGCCGATATGGGCGCCAAGCCTGCTGCAGAAATTATCGCCAAACTAGCCGAAAATCGGGTGAATAAAGATTGCGACGATATTGAAGTGCGCAGCGCCTTGGCGCAAACCATTATGGCGCGATTACAGCCCTTCGCATTACCTCTCGATGTTTCTGCACCTACACCATGTATCGTGGTGATGGTGGGGGTGAATGGCAATGGCAAAACCACCACCATTGGCAAGCTGGCGCACCGCTACACGCAGGAAGGAAAACGCGTGATGCTGGTGGCTGCCGATACGTTTCGTGCGGCTGCTGTAGGGCAATTACAGGAATGGGCAGTGCGTGCTGGCGTGCCGTGCATTGCGGGTGCCGAAGGGGCTGATCCGGCATCGGTGGTGTATCAGGGGTTGGAAGCGGCCATCAAAGAGCGAGCCGATATTGTGCTGATTGATACGGCGGGCAGGCTACATACCAAAATACATTTGATGGAAGAATTAAGCAAAATTATTAAAACCATCAAAAAATTATTGCCCGAGGCGCCGCACCATGTGCTGCAGGTGCTGGATGCCACTACCGGCCAGAACGCGATTGCCCAGGCCAAAGCCTTTAAGGAAGTGGCTGGGGTAACCGGGTTGATTGTGAGCAAGCTTGATGGAACTGCGAAGGCAGGCGTGGTGGTAGCGCTATGCGCTGAAATTGGCTTGCCCATTCACCTGATTGGCGTGGGTGAGAGAAGTGAGGATTTACAAGCCTTTGATGCGGCTAGCTTCGCACAGGCATTGGTGGGGTTGGCATAAAAAGCCACAATCGTTAATGTGCTGCACAGGAATTAACGAAACCTTAGTAATTGACTGGTAAAATTTTCTTAAAACGCTAGCATGCACGCTAACGTATTATAAAATCAAAAAAATGCTGAAAACGTTCAGAGGAGTTTGATGCCATGGCTGGTGGTCGATTACAGGCAGATCCACTCTTTCTAGGTCTTGCACGCCCCCCGATGATTGCGGGCGTCAGCTATATGTATTTCGTGGCCAACGCCATGATTACCATGGTGCTTTTCATCAACACCAAAAGCTTCACCGCGTTTTTGGTGGGCATCGTGATTCACGGATTTGGCTATCTGCTTTGTATGCGCGAACCACGCGCAGTGGAATTATGGATGTTAAAACTAAGCCGTGGCTTTCTCAGCTGGAACCGTGGCTATCACCATCATACCAATTCGTATGATGTGTTTTAGGCCGAACGCATGTTGAAACCACTGAAAAAAAGGCAGGTTTCCAAAGCGCAATTTGCGAAGCGCGAGGTGAATGCTTCGTATTTTATCCCCTACGATGCGCACTGGGATAAAGATACCATTATCACCAAAAGCAAAGAGCTAATGCAGATTCTGAAGGTGGAAGGGTTCTCGTTTGAAACCGCCGATGATGATGCCGTGGATATGAAAAAAATGGTGCGTAACTCGCTATACAAAAGTATGGCCGAAGGCACCTTCGCGTTTTACTTTCACATGGTGCGCCGCAAGCAGGTGGCGTTTGCAACCGGCGAACAGCCCAAAGGATTTGCCCGCACGCTCGATGAGCAATGGCGCAATAAACACCACCGTAAAAGCACGTTTGTGAATGAGCTGTATATCACCGTGGTGCGCCGGCATGATATGAAAGGCGCTGCGCGTATGGAGGGTTTGTTCAATAAGCTTGAACAAACGACTGATAAAGATGCCGAAGCCAAAATGCTCGAAGAAATGTACAAAGAACTACGCGAGGCAGTGTACCGTTTGCTTGCCACCTTCAAAGATTATGGCGCACGTGTGCTTACCACCAAAATGACACCGTACGGCCCGATGTCGGAACCGCTGGAATTTCTTGGGCGGCTAGTGAATGGCGCCGATCAGCAATCGATGTTGATCCCCAGCATGCAGATTGCTAAATACCTGCCCCTGAACCGACTATATTTTGGTAGTAAGGCTATCGAAATACGCACGCCAACCGGCGTAAAATATGCAGGCATTATTAGCATCAAAGAATATGCGCCCCATACGGCTGCAGGCATTATGGATGCGTTCTTGCAATTGCCATTCGAGATGGTGATTTCGCAGTCCTATCAATTCATGAACCGTCAGAGCAACCTTGCCAGCATGCAGCTGCAGCAGCGACGTATGATGCAATCGCAAGATTTAGCAGTATCTCAGGTGGCAGAAATTTCCAAAGCCCTTGATATGGCAATGAGCGGGCATATCGCGTTTGGCGAACACCACTTAACGGTTACCTGTGTCGAAGATTCTCTGCACCAGCTTGAAAATGCGATTTCTATGGCGAACGCCGAAATGGTGAATGTTGGTATTCACCCGATTCGTGAAAAAATGATTCTCGAGCAGTGCTACTGGGCGCAATTACCCGCGAACTGGGAGTATATTGGCCGTAAATCGCGCATCAATACGCTGAACATTGCGGCCTTTGCGGCCATGCATAATTACCCAGTAGGCAAAGCCAAGGATAACCATTGGGGCCCTGCTGTTACGGTATTTGATACCACATCTGGCACGCCATTCTTTTTTAACTTCCATGCGCGCGATGTAGGGCACACCACCATTATCGGCCCTACCGGTGCTGGTAAAACGGTGCTGATGAATTTTCTGTGCGCGCAGGCACAGAAGTTTCGCTGCCGCATGTTTATTTTCGATAAAGATCGCGGTGTGGATATTTTTGTGCGCGCGCTTGGCGGCAAATATAACCACATTGATCCCGGCAAGCGCTGCGGCTTTAACCCCTTGCAGCTGGATGATACGATGGAGAATCGCTCGTTCATCGCCGAGTGGTTGCGGGCACTGGTTTCCGCGAACGATGAGCCGGTGAGTGCCGATGATTTAGAAGTGATACAGCGCGCAGTCGATGGTAATTACAAGCTTGCAAAAGAAGACAGGGTGTTGCGTAACATCGCGCCGTTCTTCGGGCTTGATACTGCAGGCACCGTCGCTGGCAGGTTGAAGCCGTGGTATGGTAATGGCCGCTTTGCAGCGATTTTCGATGAAGTACAGGATGCCATGGATTTTAACTCGCACACGGTGTTTGGTTTTGAAATGGGCGATGTGCTCTCCAACAAAGTCTGCCTGATTCCGGTGCTGCTGTATTTGTTCCATCGCATCCAGATTTCGCTCGATGGTACGCCCACCATGATCATTCTGGATGAGGCCTGGGCGCTGATTGATAACAAAGTGTTCGCCGCAAAAATTAAAGATTGGCTAAAAACTCTCCGTAAATTAAATGGCATGGTGGTATTTGCCACGCAAAGCGTGGAAGATGCCATGAATAGCGGCATCAGCGATACGCTGATTCAGCAAACTGCCACGCAAATTTTCTTGCCCAACCCCAAAGCAACGGATGCTTACCGCAAAGCCTTCATGCTTTCCGAGCGCGAATTTAACTTACTGAAGAATACTGATCCGGGAACACGTTATTTTCTTGTGAAGCAAGGTAAAGATGTGGTGGTGGCACGCATTGATTTATCAGGCATGGAAGATGTGGTGAGCATTCTTTCTGGGCGTGCAGAAACCGTGGCACTGCTCGATCAGATTCGTGCCGAGGTGGGCGATGATCCCAATGTGTGGATACCCGTGTTCACCAAACGCGTGAAGGAGTTGTGATGAAAAATCTCGCTCCGCACACTCTGGGCAAACGTTTGCGATCGGCATGTTTTTTCATGATTTGTGTGCTTACGGTGTGGGGTGCTGCGGTGCTTGGTGCATCGGAAACCTATGCGCAGGCAAAAGGTGTAGAGGCCAACGCAAAAAGCTGCCCATCCGGAAAATCTGCGACGCTTGGCGGCGGCAATATTGTTTCCAATTGCGATTGCTATGATGGCTTGGCGAACCGTATTGTTGGTTGCGTGCGTGAAACGATTGATAACACCGCAGATCGGTTTTTCAATCAGCGCACCGGATTTTATCCGA
>JBILFK010000099.1:0-5895 GCA_044351685.1 Rickettsiales bacterium
AGTATTTGGTGAAATTACCAACCCGCATATTCGTGAACTCACCGATATATCACTGCGCGAAAAGCTATTTTACATTCCGCTTGCGATTCTGGTGCTGTGGCTTGGCATTTATCCTTCCACGCTTACGCATTCACTTTCGCCATCGGTGTTAAAATTAATTGAGCAAACGCAAATATCGCGTGTGCTGCAAGCAGAGGCCGAACCCAATGAATAATGCGCCTAACTTTAACTGGCTTGAACTTTTACCCCTGCAACCTGAATTGGTGTTGCTGATTGCGGCGATGCTGTTTTTGCTGATTGGTGCGTTTCGCGGTAACCGCGAAACATCGCATGTGATTTTGGGTGGCGTTCTGCTCATTGCTGTCTCGCTTGTGTGGCTTTCTACGAGCTTGAATGTACCGAGTATTCAGCTTTTTAGTGGCCTGCTAATCATTGATGGGTTTTCACAATACGCAAAACTCTTGCTCATGTTCTCTACAGCGCTGGTGCTTATTCTTAGCCATGCATGGCTGAAGCGTCATTCTAACCCGGCGTTTGAATTTCCGGTGCTGATGCTGCTTTCTCTCGTGGGTATGATGGTGATGGTATCGGCGAATGACTTCATGACACTTTATGTTGGGTTAGAGTTATCATCGCTGGCTCTGTATGTGCTTGCTGCGTTTGATCGCGATAACGAAGAAAGTTCAGAAGCAGGCATTAAGTATTTTATTTTGGGCGCGTTAGCATCGGGCATGATGCTGTTTGGCGCATCGCTGGTGTATGGCTATACCGGAAGCACGAATTTTACCGTAATCGCGAATCTGCTTGCGGGCTGTGAAGATTGCCAAAATTCGGTGTCGTATGGTGCAGTCGTGGGCATGGTGTTGCTTACGGTGGGCTTCTGCTTCAAAATTTCAGCGGTGCCTTTCCATATGTGGACACCTGATGTGTACACAGGCGCTCCCACGCCGGTGACCATGTTTTTTGCCACCGCCCCCAAAATTGCGGCGCTTATTGTGTTCATCCGTGTACTTATGGGGCCTCTCGAAGAAATGTTCCCCGATTGGCAGAATATTTTAGCATTCGTTGCCAATGCCAGCATGATCATCGGCGCGCTTGGCGCGATTATGCAAACCAACTTTAAGCGCTTATTGGCCTACGGTTCGATTGGGCATATTGGCTACGCGCTGGTGGGTGTTGCGGCCGGTTCGCCCGAAGGCTTAAAAGCCGTGCTGATTTACATCACGCTATATATGTTCATGGCCATCGGCACATTTGGCTTTATTTTGTTCATGCGTCGTGAGGGAAAATATCTCGAATCATTAAGCGATCTTTCGGGCCTTTCGCGCACGTGCCCGACGGCGGCAATTTTCCTTCTCATCATGATGTTCTCGATGGCAGGTATTCCACCATTCGCAGGGTTCTGGGGTAAAATGTTCGTGTTCTCGAGCGCGATTGAATCTGGGCTGATTGCCATGACCATTGTGGGCTTACTCACCAGCGTAATTGCCGCCTATTATTACCTCAAGGTTGTAAAAATCATGTATTTTGATGCACCGGTTGCGCCGTTCGACAAAGATATTCCGCATAGTGCACAAGCTGTGTTGATGCTTACCGCGATTGTTACTGCGGCGTTTGTGCTTTACCCCGAGCCATTGCTGCATGCCGCAGCAATCGCTGCCAATGCGATGGGTTAGCCGCTCATGAAGGCGCAGAAGCAAAGCAACCTGCTCGATGATTACCACCTGCTTTCCTATGATGTACTTGATAGTACCAACGAAGAAGCTAAGCGCTTAGCCGCTGGCGGCGCATCGCATGGCGCTTTTATCTGGGCAAAAAAGCAAACACATGGGCGCGGGCGATTGGGGCGCGAATGGGTTTCGCCAGAAGGTAACTTGTATGTATCGGTACTTTTAAGCCCGCAAAAACCACTCGAACATTGCAGTGAACTTTCGTTTGTGGCGGCGCTTGCCGCAGCAGAAACAATTGCGCCGATTGTGCCGGTTGCTTATGAAATCACCTGTAAATGGCCGAACGATATTTTAATGCGTGGCCAAAAACTGGGCGGCATTTTGCTGGAATCGTTCACCATGCAAGATGGTTACGGCCACGAAAAAACATGGGTTGTGGTGGGGGTAGGCATCAACATTGATTCACACCCTTCGCATGTATTGTTTCCGGCCACATCGCTGCGCGATGCAGGGCTTGAAATCATCAGCGCTAAAATTGTGCTTTCGCGCTTCATTTATCATTTCATTCATCGTTACGATGCGTGGGTTAAAAAGGGCTTCAAAGAAATCCAAAAAGATTGGATGAAATTTGCCTGGCGATTAGGGCATCCGCTTACCGTTACCGTGGGTGATGCCACGCTTGAAGGTATTTTTGATGGCATTGATGCATCGGGGCGGCTGCTGTTGCGCCATGCCAGCGGCGCGATTACCGGTGTTGTCGCCGGAGATGTGATTTTTAGGGAATAACCATGCTGCTTGCGATTGATATTGGCAATACCAACACCGTATTCGCCTTATGCGATGATAACGCCACGCGTTATCAATGGCGCATTCGCACCGAAGCGCAGCGCACGGCCGATGAATATGCGGTATGGCTGTTTACGCTAATGAAAGAATTTGAATGCACGCGCAACGATATTCACGGTGTTATTGTTTCATCGGTGGTGCCGGAAGCCAATTTTACCATTGGGCAATTTGCCAAAAGCTATTTGGGGCAGGAAGCCATTATGGTCACCAACGGCCTCATTGATGGCGGTATGAAGGTATGTATCGATAACCCCCGCGAATTGGGCGCGGATCGTTTAATCAATGCGATCGCTGCGTGGGAAACCCATCAGCAGGCATTGATTATCGTCGATTTTGGCACTGCCACCACCTTTGATGTGGTTTCGAGTGCAGGTGATTATATGGGCGGCATTATCGCGCCGGGCATCAACCTTTCGCTTGATGCGCTGCAACGCGCCGCCACTAAGTTGCATGGCATTGCCATTAAAGCACCGCAAAAGGTGGTGGGCACCAATACCACGGGCGCCATGCAATCGGGTATTTACTTCGGATATGCCGGATTAATCGAGGGAATTGTAGCGCGTATTAAAGAAGAACGCGGCGAAACCATGAAAGTGATTGCCACCGGTGGCCTAGCAACGCTATATGCAGGTGCAACCCGTGCGATTGATGCAGTGGATTCTGATCTCACCATTCGCGGCTTGCGGTTGATGTATAAACGCGCAACGCGCTAGAATGATAAGGCAAAATGCCCATAAATTTTAATGCTCATAAAAATGATTTTCTGTTCGTGCCGCTAGGCGGCTCGAACGAGATTGGTATGAACCTGAACCTCTATCACTATCAGGGAAAATGGCTGATGATTGATTGTGGGATTGGTTTCAACGATGGGTTTATTCCCGGTGTGGATGTGTTGCTGCCCAATATCGACATGATCGAACCCATACGCGAGCATTTGGTGGGTATGATTATTACCCACGCCCACGAAGACCATGTGGGGGCAGTGCAGTATTTATGGCCCGAAATTAAATGCCCCATTTACACTACGCCTTTTACAGCAGCGATGCTGAAACCAAAACTTTCCGATGAAGGCTTGCGCGGGCAAGTGCCGGTGCATGAAGTAAAAGCAGGGGTGGAATATACGCTGGGGCCATTCCGTTTTGAAATGGTGCCGATTACCCATTCGATTCCTGAAATGCACGCGGTAGCGGTGAAAACCGATGCGGGCACCGTGATGCATACGGGGGATTGGAAGCTGGATGCCAACCCATGTGTGGGTGTCACCACCGACGAAGAAACCCTTCGTCGCTATGGCGATGAGGGCATTTTGGCGATGGTATGCGATTCTACGAACGTGTTTGTGGAAGGGGAGTCGGGTTCAGAATCTGATGTGCGCGCCAGTTTAACTGACATTATACGTGAATGCGAACAGCGGGTGGTGATTACCACGTTTGCTTCTAACATCGCACGGCTGGAAACAGTGATTCGTGCAGCAATTGCTGCCGGGCGCGAAGTGGCGCTTGCCGGAAAGTCGCTGTGGCGTGTGACGCAGGCGGCCAAAGAAAGTGGTTATTTGCTCGATTTGCCACCCTTCCTTACCGATTCGCAGGGCATGGATAAGCCGCGCGACCGTGTGGTGTTTATTTGCACTGGCTGTCAGGGCGAATCGCGTGCGGCACTTAGCAAAGTGGCGCGGGGCGATCACCCGGCGATTCGACTTTCGAAGGGCGACACGGTTATTTTTTCTTCGCGTACCATTCCCGGCAACGAACCACAAATTGGCTGGGTGCAAAACCGATTGGTCGAGCAGGGGCTGGAACTGATTACCGATTATAACGGTTTCGTGCATGTTTCCGGCCACCCGGCACGCATGGAGCTGGAACGCATGTATGCGCTTGTGCGCCCCAAAATTGCGATTCCGGTGCATGGTGAGCGTCGGCATATCCATGAACATGCAAAACTGGCAAAATCGCTGCAGGTGCCTGAAACCGTGGAACCACAAAATGGTTCAGTTGTGCTGCTGAAAGAGGGCGATGCCCGCGTGATAGGGTTTACCGAATCCGGCTACCTTGCGCTCGATGGTACCTCGATGCTGGATACCAATTCACCCGTGCTTAAAACCCGCCGCAAAATTCGTGATGATGGGTTTATGGTCGCGTCGTTTGCACTCAACAAAAGTGGGGCGCTAATTTCTGATATCGTGCTTTCAGCACCAGGTATTCTCGATGCAGCAGATGATAAAGATTTACTGGAAAGTATCGCCGAAGAAATTGCCGAAGTGATTAGCAAGGCGAATCCAAAAAGTAAGCGCTCGCTGCCGGAATCCGTGCGTTCAGTAATGCGCCGCACGATTAACGATGAGCTGGGCAAAAAACCCGTGCTCGATGTGCATATTCACCAGTTAAAATAATTAATGCGCGGGAAGTTCGCGCAGTGCAGCTTCCAGCCTATCTTGCAGCTGGGCATTGCTGATGCTCGAGGAAGGTGCATCGGAATTAGCCCCACGCGGAAGTGGAATTTTTAAATCTTCTTTAACAGGATAATTGCCGCGTTGCGCGTGTTCATCTTTTTTAGCGATTTTTGCAAGCTTGGAAGCTTCATGTTCGCGAACTACGCTGATTTCTTCGTAGTGTTGCTGATCGTGCAGTAAATTTTCGGCACCATCCATCCAGCGGCGCACATAGTGGCGATCAAGACCAATCATGCTGCCGGTGGCGGCACCCGCAATAGCACCAATGATAGGTAATCCAACCAGACCAGCGGTTTTTGCTAATGCCACAGCACCTTCAAGAAATCCAAGATGTAATGCACCAGCGGCGGCAACGGGTAGTGCATGGGCTAATATCAAAAGCCCGGCACCAATGGCCGCACCAATGGCGGCGCCAACCAGCAATGTTTTCCAATGAAACATACTGGTAGTACCTTTTTCCTGCCCATCCTGATCCAGTAATTTTTGAATTTCGGCCGCTTCTTCTTTGCTTGGGGTTTCGCCTAAACGATCAAGCAGTGCGCGGCGACGCTCATTTGTTTCAGCATATTCTGCAAGTTGCGCGGCATTTGAACCAATCGAGCCAAAGGTTGATGCGCCTTTAATCACGCCATAACCGGCAAAAAATGGCACCACCGCAAACGCAGCTAACCCTGCAGTGCCCGCTGTTGCGGCAAAAATTCCGATTCCTGTAAGCACGCCTACGGCTGCGCCCATTACGCCATACAGCGTTGCGCCACCAATAGTGCCCTGCAAATAGCCTTTATAACCCGCTGAAATCAGTTTGCGATAATAAGGGCTATGTTCGCCCGGCAACCCAGCCGTGGGCGAATTGGCAATGCGAATGTGACTTTGTGAGATTTCTCCCGCCATACAAATATACTCCTACCCTGGCCATTCTATGTTAAATTG
>JBILFK010000022.1:0-17587 GCA_044351685.1 Rickettsiales bacterium
CACGTTGCACACCACATCAAGGTAGCGACGCACCACGTTCAGCACGCCACCGCGCTTGATACCAATCGATTTTTCAGCGTTCAGGTAGTGTACAGGAACGCGCACTTTTACTTCGGTTTGTGCATCAACATGCATGAAATCGATGTGTTCTACTTTGTCGCTGACGGGGTTCAGCTGAATTTCGCGTGGGATGGCAAAATACGTCGCTTTTTCAGATTTCAGCGCCACAATTTTGTTCATGAAGCCGCCTTTGCGGTACTCATTGCTCAGATTGTTGCCTTCCACGTTCAGTGTCACGATGGGCTTGGCGTTGCCATAAATCACCGCAGGAATGGTGCCCTGACGGCGGGCTTCACGCGCGCCACCCTTGCCGATAGTGGTACGTTCGGTGGCTTTGAATTCTACTTGCGCTTGCATGGCGGCTCCTTTTTTCGTTCTTTGTCGTGGGGTAAACAGGGGCGGCTTACTAACAGGCACGCGCCCACAAGTCAAGCCTCAAGCAGCGTTATTCGAACAGGCTCGAGACCGAACTTTCTTCTGAAATGCGCTTAATGGCCTCGCCGAGCAGCGGTGCCAGCGGAATTTGGCGTATTTTGGGGCAACTGCGCACATGCTCAGGCACATGAATCGAATCGGTGACGACCATCGATTGCAGGGTCGAAGCCATAATCCGGTCAACCGCCGGGCCGGAAAGCACCCCATGGGTGACATAGGCCGAAACTGAATTGGCGCCCTGTGCCATCAGCGCATCGGCGGCATTGTACATGGTGCCCGCTGTATCGACAATGTCGTCGTACAGGATGCAATCACGGCCTTTTACCTCGCCAATGATGCTCATTACTTCAGATTGGTTAGCCTTTTCGCGTCGTTTGTCAACAATCGCCAGGTCAACGCCGAGTCTTCCGGCGAGCGATCGGGCGCGCACTACGCCCCCCACATCGGGCGAAACGATCATGACATTTGCCAATTCCGTGTAGCGTTCTTTGATATCGGTAACGATAACAGGGCGCGCATATAAATGATCCACCGGAATATCAAAAAACCCTTGTATCTGGCCGGCATGTAAATCGACCGCCAGCACGCGGTCGGCCCCAGCTTTGGTGATGATATTTGCAACCAGCTTGGCAGAAATCGGGGTGCGCGGGCCGGGTTTGCGGTCTTGGCGGGCATACCCAAAATAGGGCATCACCACCGTCACGCGCTTGGCTGAGGCACGCTTTAACGCATCCAGCGCAATCAGCAATTCCATCATGTGGTCGTTGGCGGGATACGAGGTCGATTGCAGCAGAAACACATCCTCGCCGCGCACGTTTTCCTTAATTTCAACGAAAATTTCCATATCGGAAAAGCGCTTGATGCTAGCGCTGGTAAGCGCCATACCTAAATGCTTGGCGACGGCTTCGGCAAGCGGCAGGTTGCTGTTTCCGGAAATGAGTTTCATGCGCGCTTCACTAACGTATTCTGATGCACATGGAAACGTAATTTTTCATTCGGCAACATCACACGCCAATTTTGGGAATTTCGAGCTCGGCTTCGCCGCGCATATCGCGCATCACGCGTGAAATTTCCTGTTCTGGCCAGTGCAATTGGCCCAGCAGCATGCTCACCACCCGCATGCTCGAGAGATGCAGTTCCGGCAATGCCGATGTGGCCCCGGCCTCACACAAAGCGTGCGCTCCCTTGATGTTGGCGGCACGCACTAAAATTGGTTTTTCAGGAAAATGGCTACGCAGCAAATGCAGGCTGCGTTTTACAAGGGATTCATTGCGCATGGTCAGCACCACCATGCCAGCACGCTCGGCGCCCAGCGCGCTTAGAACATCGTGGCGCGAGGCATCGCCAAAATAGACCGGGTGATGGTTGCGCCTGCCTGCCTGCACGCGGCGCGGTTCGATATCGAGCGCAATGAAGGGTATTTTTTCTTTTTCAAGCACCTGCGCAATGGCTTCGCCCATTGCACCGTAACCAGCTAGCACCACATGGCCTGCCATGTCGCGCGCTTCGCTGTTTATTTCTGCTGTGGCAGGGCGATGGTGCAACTGCCAGCGCCGCTCGAATCGTGCGCCAACCGTATCAAGCACTGGCGTTAGCGCCATGGTAAGCGCAATAATCACTAACAATGGCTCGGCCACCTCAGCGCTGATAAGCCCCGATTGCGCCGCCAGCCCGAATAAAATAAAGCCGAATTCACCGCCCTGTGCCAGCAGCAATGCCGTGTGGCCCGAGCTGCGCCGCGCATAGCCAAAGGCGCGCAACACGCCATATAGCAGCGTGGCTTTGCAGGCGATGAGCGCAAACGCGGCCAGAAAAATCCACACCACATTCATCAGCAGATATTCCACATTAATATGCATACCCACGGTCATGAAGAACAGCCCCATGAGCAGGCCTTTGAAGGGTTTTACATCGGCTTCGATCTGGTGCACGAATTCGGTTTCGGCCAACAGCAGCCCAGCGAGAAACGCGCCAAGCGCAGGCGAAAGCCCGGCCTGATTAGTAATCCATGAAATGCCTAACACCGTAAGCAGGGTCGTAGCTACAAACGGCTCGTTAATATCGAGGCGCGCAATGACGCGGAAAATAGGCCGCAAAAATAATCGACCCAGCACAAAAATAATAATCAGCGCCGCCATGGCTTGCAGAATAATCAGCCCCACATGAATGCTTGCGCCGCCCTGTTGTGCGGTTACCACTGGCACCAGCACCAAAAGCGGCAATACCGCCAAATCCTGCAAAATTAAAATCGCTAGCGACATGCGGCCGGTTTGCGTGGCCATTTCGCGGCGCTCGTGCAGCACTTCAAGCACCAGCGCCGTTGAAGAAAGCGCCAAGCCCGCACCTACAATCAGCGCTTGCATGGTGTTGAGGCCAAGCCCCAGCAAGATCGCTGAAAGCAGTGCGCTGGTAAGCAGCATTTGCGTGCCGCCAATACCAAAGATTTTTTTGCGCAGGGTTTTTAACCTGTCCCACGATAAATCCAGGCCAATCAAAAATAGCAATAACACCACGCCCAGTTCGGCAATAGCAGCAGTGTTTTTGATATCGGCGAGCATATCAAAGCCACCCGAGCCAATCAGCGTGCCCGCCACTAAATAACCAAGCACCGGGCTAAGCCGAAGCGCACGAAACAGCGCTACCGCTAGCACGGCAACGGCGAGCAAAATAACAATATCGGGCAAGGGCGCGTGACTCATAAAATACTTATGCTTGGGATATGTTTTCTTAGCAATGACAAACAAAAATTTGCCGCTATGATACCCGTATGAACACCACCCAACACGCGCGCCCTCGCGCACTCATTACAGGCGCTGCCAAACGCATCGGCGCCCGCATTGCCGAACATCTGGCACGACGTGGTTGCGATATCGTGTTACATTGCCACCTTTCGATGCACGAAGCCGAAGCCCTGAGCAATCATTTGCAAACGCTTGGTGCCCGCGTCACCATTATGCGGCAAGATTTAGCGAAGCCCCACGATCTGGCGAATTTTTTTAACGGCGTGCCGCCCTGCGATATCATTGTGCATAATGCCTCGGTGTTCATTCGCGATGATATTGCCAGCATGGATAGCGAAGTGCTCGAAGCGCAAATGCGCGTGAATGTGATGGCGCCTTTGCTGCTTTCACAAGGCTTTGCCAAACAACTTCCCGCCGACCGCGCTGGCAACGTGATTTTACTTTCCGACGGTGTGTTTGGCTGGAGCGTTTCGCCGCACTTCTTTTCGTATGCGGCAAGCAAACTTGCGCTCACTGCCAGCACCGATTTGCTAGCCAGCGCGCTGGCACCCAACATTCGCGTGAATACACTGGCGCTTGGCGCCACGCTTGAAAGCCCGCAAGACCCTACCGGCATGTTTGCGCGGCTGGCCGAATTAAGCCCACTCGGCCAAACCAGTACACCCGATGATGTATTGCGCACCATCGATTATATTCTGGATACGCCCAGCATCACCGGGCAAGTATTTTCGCTTGCCGCTGGCATGCAACTCGCCACGCGGCGCTTTGCCGAAAAACGCACCGCATAACAGGTTTTCCACACCCCCTTCCGCCGCATGATTTTTTGTTTGACGATGGAAGGTTTTTCTCCTAGCGCGCAAAAGTTATCTACATTCCGACAGGCATTGTCACAATCCGCAGATATTGCGCCGCATCATGGCATCGCACCGGGTCATTCAGCGGTATAATTTATATTATTCAGCATATTGCGCAGTTTGCACATTTTTTGTGCAATCACCGATTTGCAGCAGATTGCCTGCCATTACGGCTGTTGCCCGCGGCTTGCCCACGCACTTATCCACAGATTTAGTGGATAAGTTAGGCTGCTCCCGCTAGCGTGGCGGCATGCCCGGAATCGAGACCATCAAAGACGCCCTAAAAACCATGCCGGAACGCCCCGGTATTTACCAAATGCTGAGCGAAGCGGGCGATATTTTATATATCGGTAAGGCGAAAAATCTTAAAAATCGCGTCAGCAATTATGCCTCCGCCAACGGGCTTTCTAACCGCATCATGCGTATGGTGCAGCAGGTGGCGAGCGTTGCAATTGTGCAAACCCAAAACGAAGCCGAAGCGCTGCTGATGGAAGCCGCACTCGTAAAGCGCCACCAGCCGCGCTACAACGTGCTGCTTAAGGATGATAAATCGTTTCCCTATATCGCGTTCAGCGGCAATCACCCATTCCCGCGCTTAAAAAAACATCGTGGCGCGCAGGCAAAAGATGAAACCTATTTTGGCCCGTTCCCTTCCACTGGTGCGGTGAACCACACGCTTACCTTATTACAAAAAGTATTTTTGCTGCGCCCATGCAGCGACACGATTTTTAAAAACCGCACGCGCCCCTGCCTGCAATATCAAATCAAGCGCTGCTCGGCGCCATGCGTAGGCTATGTGAACGAACAGGAATATGGCGAATTGCTTAAAAAAGCGGCGCAATTTTTGCGCGGTAAGAATCAGGAAGTGCAGCGCGCCCTTGCGCAAGAAATGCAACAGGCCAGCGAAGCGATGGAGTATGAAAAGGCCGCACATCTGCGCGACCGTATCCGTGCCCTCACACAAGTGCAGAACGAACAATCACTGCACGCGGCCGACATTGTCGATGCCGATATTATCGTGATGCAGCGCAGTGGCGAACAGACCATTATTCAAGTGGTGATTTTTCGCGCTGGGCTGCATTTCGGGCATCATTCGTATTTTCCTCGCCATGCCAGCGAAGCGTGCGATAGCGAAGTGATGGGCGCCTTTATTGGGCAATTCTATCAGCAGCACATACCTGCGCCCGAACTGATTTTAAGCCACCATGTCGAAGGCGACGATGTGCTGCAAGATGCACTCAGCCTTGCCGCTGGCTACCGCGTGCATATCAAGGTGCCCGAGCGCGGCGACAAAAAACAACTGATGCAATCGGTGGGCACACTTGCCATGCAGGCATTACAGCGACATCAGCAGGCGGCGGCAAGCACGCGCCAGCATTTACAAAAACTGGCAGAATTGTTTGCACTTGTTGCCGCACCCGACCGCATCGAAGTGTATGATAACAGCCATGTGATGGGCACGCACGCGGTGGGCGCGATGATTGTCGCCACGCCAGAAGGCTTCGATAAAAAATCCTTCCGCAAATTTAACATGGATAATGATTTTGCCGGCGATGATTACGGCATGATGCGTGCTATGCTCATGCGCCGCTTCACCCGCGCACTAGAAGAACACACCGCGCTTCCCGATCTATTGCTGATCGATGGCGGCAAAGGGCAGCTAAGCGCCGCACACGGCGTGCTTGAAACCTTGCAACTTACGCATATTCCGCTGGTAGCAATCGCAAAAGGCGAAGACAGAAGCGCCGGGCGCGAATGGTTTTTCATGGAAGGCAAGACACCCTTCCAATTGCCAGAAAACGATGCAACGTTGCATTATCTGCAACGATTGCGCGATGAGGCGCACCGTTTTGCCATCACCGCGCATCGCGGCAAACGCAGCCGCGCCATCCGTGATTCCGCGCTTGATGATATCCCCGATATTGGCGCGATGCGTAAGCGCGCCTTGCTCGCGCATTTTGGTTCGCGCAAGGCGGTGGAAGCGGCAAGTTTACATGAATTAACGGCCGTGCAGGGTATTTCGGCAGCGATTGCACAGAAAATCGTTGATTACTTTGCTCGCTAAGGGCTTAACGGGCACATGGCGCGTGTCGATATACCCAATTTTTTGTGCATTCTGCGGATTGCTATGCTGTTACCTATCATCGGCATCTGGATGCATGTGCCAAACCCCTGGCCGTTTTTATGCGCCTGCTTTGCCTTTGCTGCTTTCACCGATTGGCTGGATGGATTTTTAGCCCGCAAATGGCGCGTGCAAACGCCGCTGGGCGCCATGCTCGACCAGATCGCCGATAAATTACTGGTGGGCACGCTGCTGATTTTGTTCGTTTCCGAACATCGCGTCAGCGTGATTTTGGCGGTGCTGTTAATTATGCGCGAAATCTGGGTTTCTGGCGTGCGCGAATATCTGGGCACGCAGCAGATTGCAGTGCCAGTGGTGCTTTCGGGCAAAGTGAAAACCGCCATGCAGCTGATTGGCTTAAGCTGTATTTTATTCTCAACGCTGCTCACGCAGCGCATGTGGCACGATACGTTTTATATTAGCGGCATTGCCTCGCTGTGGATTGCTGCGGGCTTCGGCATGTGGTCGGCGCGTAGTTACACAAAAGCGCTATTTCGCTAACGCTCAATAGGTTTTGCTACGGCCTCGCACGTACTGTGCTCGCCTTCGCGTAGCTTCGCTAGCTCATGGCTGACTCAGGCCTACTGGCCTTCGAATAACACCATATGATAATTTCGGGTGGCGACGAGCCGTCTCGAGCCGCCCGACTTCATGATTCTACTTCAAAGTACACTGACCTCGTCGCATGACGGGGGAGGGACTTTGAAGTAACGAACGCCCTACGCAGCCGCCTGGCTGCTGGTGCCGCGCACCAGCGCTGCGTAATCGGCCATCAGCTGTTTGGTAACAGCAGCAGGGGTGAAAATCTTGCCTTCCACTTCACCTACTGGCGTAATTTCTGCGGCCGTACCGGTCAGGAAAATTTCCTGCGCTTTATCGAGTTCTTCGGGCAGCATATGGCGTTCCACCACGGTGATACCGCGGGCTTTGGCCAGATCGATGATGGTTTGCCGAGTAATGCCATTCAGGAAGCAATCGGGCGTGGGGGTGTGCAGTTCGCCGTTAATGACCAAGAACAAATTGGCACCCGTGGCCTCCGCCAGATAACCACGATAATCGAGCATCAGCGCATCGTCGAAGCCGCGTTTTTCAGCCTCGTGTTTGCTGACGGTGCAAATCATGTAAAGGCCGGCGGCTTTGCTGGCGCAAATCGCCGTTTCTGGCGAGGGTCGCTTGTATTTTGCCCATGCCAAACGCACACCTTTTTCTTTTTGTTCGGCCTTATACATGGTGGGCCACGACCAGCTGGCGATGGCCACATGGATAGTGTTTTTTTGCGCCGAAATGGCCATCATTTCGCTGCCACGCCACGCCACCGGGCGCACATACCCATCGATCACATTATTGGCCTTGAGCACTTCGTCTTTTGCTTTCAGCAGCGCATCAACGCTGTAAGGAATGGTAAAGCCCAGCAATTCAGCCGAGGTATGAAAACGCTCGGAATGTTCGCGGCTTTTGAAAATAGTGCCGCCATAGGCGCGCTCGCCCTCAAACACGCTCGAGGCGTAATGCAAGCCATGCGTTAGCACATGCACGTGCGCATCTTTCCATGGCAGCATGCTGCCGTTCATCCAGATAAATCCTTCACGTTGATCAAAAGGCAAACTCATCGCTTCGCTCATGTGTTGTGCCCTGCTCGGTTTCCTAACCTCGCATTGGCACGCCGCTTCGCCGGGCTCACGGCTGTCTCGCGCTACTGCGCTCGTATAACAGGGTTATTCGAGGACAGCATGTCCGAGTCAGCCTTGAGCCGCCGAAGGCGCGCTTCATTGCGAAGGCCAGAAGGCCGTAGCAGGAAGCAGTTAAAGCATCATGCTTTCAGCATGATGCAGGAAATTTGCCTACCGTAATCGGCTTCACCGCGCAAGGTTTTCCGGCGGAAGCTGAAATATTTTTGCGCCATGGCGCAGGTATCATCGCCCACCACAAACGGTGCCGGTGCACCGGCCTGCACAATCCGGTGCGCCACGTAACCGGGTAAATCAAAATGTGGGGTGGGGTTGCGCATGAAAAATCGCTGATTCTCGCTATCTTCCCCTACTAAATTGGCGACGAATTCTTCGCCCACCTCGTAGCTTGCCTGCGCGATGCATGGGCCAATCGCGGTGTGAATGTTTGCGCGTGCCGCGCCAAGCGCTTCCATGGCACTGATGGTATGCTGGATGATGCCGCCTACTGCGCCCTTCCAACCGGCATGTGCGGCGCCAATCACGCCTGCTTCCGCATCCACCAACAGTACCGGTGCGCAATCGGCGGTTAAAATGCCCAGCACCAGGCCGGGTGTAGCTGTTACCATGGCATCGGCATGCGGCTTGATGCCTTCGGGCATGGGTGCGTGCAGCGTGACCACGTGCGGCGAATGCACCTGATACAGCGTGCATAATTGCGCGGGGGTAGCGCCAAAAAATTCAGCCACGCGGCGTTTGTTTTCGACAACATGTTCGGGGGCATCATGGCTGCCCGCCCCACAATTGAGCGAAGCGTAAATGCCTTCACTTACCCCGCCTTCGCGGGTGAAAAATTGTGTGGTAGCGCCTGCAGGTTGCCAGCTCATTCGAACCCCGGCATATCTTCAAGTGGCTGCGATGTGAGCGCAACTACCTGAAATAATTCGCCCATCGCCTGCGGCGAAATCAGCCTATCCAGCCCGGCCACGAGATTGGTTTTTTGTTCACCCTGTACATGTTGCAGCAACATATGCAGCCTCACTTCGGCGCCAATGGTGCGCAGGAAATTGCCCTGCGATACCGGGCCGTAAATAGTGGCACCTTCGCCTTCGGCCGCATCGAGCAGGCTACGAAAATCAACATGCGCGGTGATGTCGGCTTCGCCGGGATCTTTAAGCACCGGGTGAAAATGATGCGCCTTCACTGCCTGCAATGTATCGCGGTGCGCATCGCCCAAATACCCATAATCGATCACCAGTGCACCACCACCCTGCGTGCGAATACGCTTGGCAATGTTGCGCATGATGCTGCGAGCAGCAGGGCATTGTTCCATCACCGTGCCGGTGTTAATTTTTTGCCCGCTTTTAGCAAGGCTCAACCCCGGCGCACCCAGCACAAATTCTAGGCTTTCGGTTTCCTCGTTCCAGCCGACACGGCGTTCGCATAAACCGTTTTCGGTGGCGACATATTGGCGAATCGGCAGCGCATCGAAGAACTCATTCGCTACCAGCAATAAGGGTGCTTCCGGCACTTCATCCAGATAATCGAGCCATTCAATGCGCGGATGTTCGTAGCGCAGTTTCATATATTGCACATTGGCGAGCACCGGCGACGTTTCGACCATGTGAATGGTGATGGCATCGTGAAAATCTGGGATATTTTTGGTGGCACGCAAAATATCGGCCATCAGCGTGCCGCGCCCCGGCCCCAATTCCACCAGGCTCATGGCGCCGCCACCCAACCTGCGCCACACCTCGCCTAGCCATACACCTACCATTTCGCCAAAAATTTGGCTGATTTCCGGCGCGGTGATAAAATCGCCGCGCACCCCAAACGGATCAGTTTTTTTGTAATAGCCATATTCTGGGTGGGCGAGGCACAGCTCCATATATTCGGCGATGGAAATAGGGCCTTTTTCTCGGATCAGCGCGGTAATAATATCAAATAGCGGCGTGGTCATGCGAGGGCCCGCTTGCTTTTTGCCACCAGCCACAGCCCCCCAAGCACCATCGGTACACAGAGCAATTGCCCCATCGTGGTATCTGCGAATAGGAAGCCCAGATTCGCATCGGGCTCACGGAAAAATTCTACCGTAAAGCGCGCTACCCCATAGCCCGCTAAAAACACGCCACCTATGCGGCCACGATATGCAAAACCGTGAAAATAGCGCACCAGCAGATAAAGCAGCACAAACAATATCAGGCCCTCGCCGAACGCTTCATAGAGCTGGCTGGGGTGGCGCGGTAATGGCCCGCCATTCGGGAACACCATACCCCACGATACATCGGTCACGCGGCCATAGAGTTCGCCATTCACAAAATTTGCCAGCCTGCCCAAAAACAAACCTATGGGGGTAACCAGTGCCAGCCTGTCCATCACGCCAAGCCAGGGCAGTTGGTGTTTACGTGCAAAAAACACAAAGCTAAGCAGCACCCCTAAAATGCCACCATGAAACGACATACCGCCCTGCCATACCGCAAAAATAGCGGTAGGGTTTTCTAAAAAATACAGCGGATGATAAAACAGCACAAAGCCCAAACGGCCACCCAGCACAATGCCGAGGACCGCATACAGCACAATATCGTCGCGCGCGGCGACACTGAAAAACGGTAGGCGTTTTTCAAGGCGTACCAGCAGCCCATAGCCCAGCAGAATGCCGCCCACATAGGCCAGTGCATACCAGCGAATCACCAGCGGGCCAAGCTGCAGTGCTACGGGATCAAAATTGGGAAAGACAAGGTATTCCATGCCATCACTGTGGCGATTTCAGCGAGGCGCGCAACAAAAAAGGCACCGCTTTCGCGGTGCCTTCGTTGTTGCTTTTTACTGGTGCGATAAAAACACCGGTGGCACGTTACGCAGCTTTTTTCTTGCCTGCGGTCGTTGCCGTGTTGGTGATCTCGCTGAGGCTTTCAGCCGCACGACGATTCAGCACATCAAACACTTCAAAACCCGATTTGGTCACGAGTTCCGAAAGTTCACGCACGTTGCTGAGCGAGCCTTCAAACACGCTACGCGCCAATTCGATTTGGCGGGTGGTGTTCACTTCTGGCGAACCATTCACCAGCATCTCGCGTGAGGTTTTCAGCATTTTTTCAACATGTGCACGTGCCAGTTCTGCCTGACGACGAGCAATCGCTTGCACGCTTTCAGCTACCGCTTGCGTTGCTGCCGAAGCGGCTTCTGCGTTTTTGCGGTTGAAGGTAACAGCGTGGTTGATGTCAAAGTTTGGGGCTTTGAATTCGGTGAAGCTTTTCATTGCATCAGCGAAGGGGCCCTTCATTGCATCCGCGAATGGGTTCTGAGCAAACATCGTTTGCGAAAATGGATTTTGCATAGCCATAATATTCTCCTTGTTGCATTGCATTTGTTTATCGCAAGGGCGCACAACGCCGAGCGCAGTGATCACTTGTTGCGGTGCAATATAATGATTATTCCGAGTCTGTCAAGGGGTTTTTGTGCAGTGCAATATAATTGGTTTATTTGCGCCCAGCATTTTCTCCTGAAAATGCTATGCCGCGTCGCTTTGCGAGCTCATGGCTGGCTCGCGCTCCTGCGCTCGCATCACAGATATTACTGAGTGATTCGAGGCCAGTAGGCCGAGTCCGCCGGGGCTCGCCTCATAGCGATTTCAGAAGAAATCGCTGGAGGCATCGCAATTACTCGCTCGCAAGCGAGCGGCTGCGCGCTTCGGCCGCTAAGGTGGCAAAGCCCAAAAGTTTGCGCAGGCCTTCGCCATCATCGAGCAATTTTTCAAGTGCGGCCGCGGTGGTACCGCCGGGGCTGGTAACGGAATCCTGTAATGCCTCAAGCGCATTCAGCGATTCGCTGGCCTGCGTGGCCGCACCAAGGGCGGTTTGCCGCACCAGCAAATCGGCGAGCGATTCGCCTAAGCCCATATCGATGGCGGCGTGCCGTAACGCATCCATGAAGGCAAAAAAATACGCCGGCCCCGAACCGGAAATGGCGGTGGCGGCGTGCATTTTCTCTTCGTCTTTCAGCCAAGCCACTTTGCCCACACAGCCAAATAAGGTGGAAACCAAACTGCTATCATCTTCGCCTAGCGCGGGCGCGCACGCTACACTCATGCCTTGTCCGACAATGCTTGGGGTGTTTGGCATGACGCGTGCAATGCGCGCAGAAGGCGCGATTTTTTGAATCGCCGCAATCGGTGTGCCTGCCATAATCGAAATCAGCAACATATCTTTATTAGCAAGCCACGCCTCTAGTCCGGCGCTGGTGGCGTGAAAGCTTTGCGGCTTAATTGCCAACACCGTGACACGCGGCGCATAGTCAATTTCACTCAGGCTAGCCACTGCGCGGCATTGCTTGGCTTGTAATTCTTCGCGCTTTTGCGCGTTGGGTTCCACCAGCACCATATCGCCATGCTGCAGCCCTTGCGCGCGCCAGCCTTTTGCCAGTGCAGCGCCCATATTGCCGCCGCCAATAATCACCAAGGGTGTTGCGTTTTTTAACATGGTCTCTCAAAAAAATTCAAACCCGGGCGAAACATGACGCTTCATTCCCGGGTTTGGTGTGTGTGCCATACGAACGCGCGGGGCGCCCGTATGTGGTTACGCTTCGCCAACCGTATCAAGCAGGGCAATCTCGAGGGCTTCCTCGCATGAATTGCCGCCCCATAACACCGATTGGAAAGCCGGGTAAAAGCGATTGCATTCTGTAATGGCGATATCAATTAAATCTTCCATTTGTTCGCTACTGGTAGCACCACCACGAAGCAGAAGTGCGTGACGGAACATGATCATGCCGTCTTCACTGCCCAAATCGAAGTGACCCAGCCAGAGCTTCTCGTTCACACGTGCAAGCAATGGATAGATTTTCTGGCGTTTTGATTCATGAATTTTCGTGTCATAGGCACACGAAAATATCACCACACCCAGATCCGCTTGCCAAGTGAACCATATTCTATAATTGCACCAGCTGCTTTGCACCTCGGCTACCAGCTCTTCTTCCACCGGACGGTCGCATAACCATTCGCGGTCTTGGATGAGTTGTTCAGCTAAATCGAGGGGGTTTTGCAGATGGTGGTCAGTCTCGAATGCAACAGCGGACATATTTGCAATCTCCTTTTACATGACCAAACCCCGAGGAAGTACCCCGGGCACGCAATGCAGAACGCACTGCATGAGAGTATTAGAACAACCCGAAACCAAAAATCCAACAAAATATGGGGGGTGGGGATGAAATGCTAACACTATGGGTAGCAGTGTGATGCGAAAAGCCACCGCACCCAAACCTGCGGGTTTGCGCGGGCAGTGTTCACAGAATCTTCACATCTAAAATCTGCAGTTTTTGTTATACTGAAGTGGAAATAGAGAGTTTATGGCCGATAAAAATACAGCCGCACGTGCCCTTGGATTAGACGCCGACCCCATTATGCGTCGGCAAACCGACTCGTATGTCGAAAATCAGAAAAAAGCCGATTTCTTTAAAAATCTCTCGCAATATTTGATGTATGGGGCGATTGCAGTCGCTGGCTTGGTCGCCACTTGCGTAGCTGCATCCATCATGCCTTCAATCGCCTTATCTTTGCCCTTTGGACTCACTCCTGTTGTGGCTGCGGTTCTTACCGGAGCAGCAACGCTGGGTTTAGCGGCAGCAAGCATTTTCTCAAGCAACAAGGCTACCGAAATTTCTGAGCGCGGAAACGTTGCTTATAGCGATATCGATTCCAAACATCAGGCGCACCGCATGGTGCAGGAATTTGCCAAAGCGCAAACACAAGGGCAAATTGCCGGTGATAGCACCATACCCTTCACCGATAGCAGTCGTGGCGAAAGTTGGGCTAACCGTGTAGGTGGCGGCGGACGTACACAATCGGGCGGCTGGGCCGAACGCGTGGCCGCGCAAGCGCAAGCCGAAGAAGCACAGGCGCTTTCGGGTGCTTCGCGCGCCTGATTTAACCGCTTTATCTCAGCAAGAAATCTTAGTATAGTCTGGCAAATCACCGTGAGGTTTTTATGCGCCAGAAATTATGTTACCCCGCTTTTCGTGCCGCGTTTTCACTCGTCGAGCTATCGATTGTGTTGGTGATTGTTGGGCTGCTCACTGGCGGCATTCTCATGGGGCAATCGCTCATTCGTAACTCGCAAATTCAAAAAGTCATCGGCGATTATCAGGCATACCGTGATGCATCGGTTGCTTTTCGAGATCAATACGATGCCCTACCCGGCGATATGAGCGATGCCGTGAGTTATTGGGGCGCAGCCGATGGCGGCACCGGCCAAACCAACGCCTGCACCACCACCAGCACAGGCACAGCCGCCACCTGCAATGGTAACGGCGATGGACGCCTTGCGGGCGAGGGTATCTGGGGTGGTAACACCACGCGTTTCGAAGTGTATCGCGCGTGGCAACAGCTGGCGAATTCAAAGCTAATTAATGGCAATTTTAGTGGAATTCCCGTGGGCAATATTGGCGCCAACCCCGGCGCGAATGTTCCTAGGGGCTCCATTGACAATTCCGGCTTTAGCTTTTGGTATATCGGCACCACTTCAGGACATCCGAACCTTTTTGATGGCGCGCACAGCAATGTGATTATTTTTGGTAATAGCGCAGGAGGTGGCGATATTACGATTTACCCCATCCTCAAACCCGAGGAAGCATGGAACATTGATACCAAAATCGATGATGGCAGGCCGGGAACTGGCTTAGTGCACACCATAAAATCTGGTACCTATAGCTCCGTTTGCCCGACCACGAACGTGGCAACAACAGCGGAATATAATCTTTCTAACAGCACCACAGGGTGCGCGCTAATGTTCAATACAGGGTTCTAGGCCCATATCACCTGCGCGCGGCGTGGTTAAAGCGCTTTTCTTTCGCATTCATTTCCGATAAGCCCCAGCTCCAGCGAAGAGGAGAGTTATGGGATTTAATTGCGGAATTGTGGGCTTGCCGAATGTTGGCAAATCGACCCTGTTTAACGCGCTGCTATCGCAGCAAGCGGCCGAGGCAGCTAACTATCCGTTCTGCACCATCGAGCCGAATGTGGGGCGCGTTGCTGTGCCCGACCCACGACTCAAGCAGCTTGCCGATATCGCCGGTTCTGCGCAGCTAATTTATAACCAGCTTGAATTCGTGGATATTGCCGGGTTGGTTCGCGGCGCCAGCAAAGGCGAGGGCTTAGGCAACCAGTTTTTAAGCCATATCCGCGAGACGGATGCGATTTTATATGTGCTGCGCTGTTTTGAAGATGGCGATATCACCCATGTCGAAGGTTCGATCGATCCGCAGCGCGATGGTGAAATCATCGAACTCGAATTGATTCTCGCCGATTTGGAAAGCCTCGAAAAACGCGCCGATAGCCTGACCAAAAAAGCCAAAGGCGGCGATAAAGAAACGCAGGCAACATTGGTGCTGATCGAAAAAATTCTGCCGCTGCTACGCGACGGTAAACCCGCGCGGCTCTACACGGCAAGCGACCGCGACGAACAAAAACGCATCGCCATGCTGCAATTACTCACCAGCAAACCGGTGATGTATGTGCTGAATGTTGAAGAGTCGGCAGCCGCCACTGGCAATACGCTTTCGGCGAAGGCAGCCGCCATGGCGCGCGAAAAGAATGCCGCAAGCGTGGTGATTTCTGCCAAGATCGAAGCCGAAATGGCCGGGCTGAGCGATGCTGAAAAAACCGAATTCTTAGGTGATATGGGGCTGGTAGAAGCCGGCCTGAATGCGATTGTGCGCGAGGGGCAGAACCTGCTGGGGCTCAACACATTTTTTACCGTGGGCCCCAAAGAAGCCCGCGCGTGGCATGTGCGTAAAGGCGCCTGTGCGCCAGAAGCGGCGGGCGTGATCCATACCGATTTTGAAAAAGGCTTTATCCGCGCTGAAACCATTGCCTATGAAGATTATATTGCCTTCAGCGGCGAGCAAGGGTGCAAAGACAAAGGCAAATTGCGTCTTGAGGGCAAAGACTATGTGGTGCATGATGGCGATGTGTTCCATTTCCGCTTTAACGTGTAAGGTGGAATAGAATTATTCACTCTCAGCATATGCGAGTCGATTATGCCACGTTGGATGCGTCTTATTTTTTTAGTGTTTCTTGGATATATTTTGTATCTGGGGAATTTCTCGGGTAACACCGCGCCGCTTGCCACACCCATTGAGAGCGCCGACACCACCACCCCGCAAAACGCGGAAACAGAACCCGATATTTTCGCGCCAAGTAAACCCTATAATGCGCTCGCGAATTTTACCGATGGCGATCGCTGGCGGCGCGCACTTGACCCAACCTATGTGGGCGACCCTAATTTTAAAGATGTGCAGGCCGGTGTAGGCACAGCCGCAGGCTGCGGCTCGAGCGTGACGATTCGCCTGCGCGGCACGCTTTCTGATGGCGGCAATTTCGATGCCACCCACAACGAAACAAAACCGCTTACCTTTGTGGTGGGGCAAGCGCCCTACGCCGCCCTGAATGAAGGCGTGATAGGCATGCAAAAAGGCAGCGTGCGCCAGCTAAAAGCGTCGCCGATGCAGGTATTTAAAGGCACGCCACTAAGCCTTGATAGCGTGCTGTTTCGCATTGAGATGGATAGCATATCGCCCAGCAGCGGCACCGATCTACCAATGACCATGATGCAGGTGGCCGTACCGTTTGATAGCGATTTACCGCAGGCGCGCTGCGGTGAGGCGGTGCCAATGAAGTTATTGTGGTTCGATAATGCCGGGCGCAAAGCCCGCAGCGATACCGCTACACTTATGCTTGGCAAAGCCGAATTTGGTGTAGGCATTGATCGGTTAGTGCATGGTATACGCGAAGGCGAAGTGCGGTTTGGCGTGTTGCCACCCGCATGGCAAAAGCCGGGGGCAAAAACACTGGCGCATGTAGTCGCCTCACGCGTCGCGCCAGCCCAGCCAAAAAATAAGCCGGCAGAAGCCGGCTTGTAGTTTTAACAGGGAGGCCAGATGCAACGCACCGCTATGCGGGGTGGCGAGGCATCCGACAAATGCACGGGTGCAAGCACCTATGCATTTATGGCATAGGGGGTATGCGTTTTTTGCAACCCTGTCAATGTGGGAAATAGCCGCCCGGTAGAAATCGTATAGCCTATTGAAACATGGCTAAAAATCGCTCTCCGCAATTTTCTGTTCGATGAAGCTTTTGAATACCGCAATGCGCTTCGAGTTTTTCAGTTCCATCGGATAAATATAATAGCCTTCGGTGGTGGGGCCTTGCACATTGGGTAGAATGCGTGTGACATGGCGCGTGCGATACATCATGTAATCGGGCAAGGCAGCAATGCCCATACCCTGCTTTACCGCCACGCGCAGCGAGAATAGTGAATTCACCTTATAGATCGGCGCAAGGCCAAGCTCTTGTGCTTTGGGAAGTTCAAACAACCAGTTCACCTCCTGGAAAGGCGAAGTGTTCATGCTTTCAAAGCCCAGCAAGCGGTGCTTGGCCAGATCAGCTAAGTTACGCGGCACGCCATGCAGCTGCAAATAATCGGTCGAAGCGTAAAGCGAGTTATGCAATGTCATCAGCGGCACCTGCACCAAATCGGGGTGCTTGGCGGGGTAAAACCGAATCGCCGCATCGGCTTCGCGCACGGTTAAATCCAGTTCGCGGTCTTCGCTCACCAGCGTCACGCTGATATCGGGGTAGAGATCGGTGAATTCTTTCATGTGGCGCGATAGCCAAATATTGGTGAATGCGCCCGGCGCCGTGAGTTTAAAGGGGCC
>JBILFK010000100.1:0-5780 GCA_044351685.1 Rickettsiales bacterium
GCAAAATATCGGTAATCACCGTACACAAGCGGCGATGAATATTCATATGAAACACATTAAAGAAGGTAAGTTTGCTAAGATGCTTCACGGCGCGCGGTAGTAATTTTATCTGGTTTACCGCCAAAAATTGCACCACCTGCCCAAACCGCGTTAAGCCAGCGCGTGGCGCAGAGGCCGATTCACGCAGGCATTGCTCCATTGCTTCGTGCATGGTGTAGGTGCGATACACCATTTGCCCGAATGTATGGGCATAATGCACGACATCTTTGCCGTTATGCATGGCGTTCGATTTTATAAGTGCCTTCAGCATATCGGCGCCGCGCACCAGCGCACCATTTGGCGCTGCATATTCATAGGCAAACACATCTTCCCATGTGATGGGTTGGCGCTCGTGCCGTTTGCGTAGCGCAATCACGCATAATTCAAGCAGTCGCACCGCCTGTGGGTTATCGAGCGGCGCATTGCCCAAATGCCCGTGAATCAGCAAATCGGCATAATGCAATTCGTGTGGCGCAATATCGTAACGGTTAAGGTTAAACCCATACCCTTCCAAATATGCCGCAAGGCACTGCATATAATAATTTCCGGCAAGTATATTCAACCGTGCTTCAATATCATTTTCGGTGGAATATTGGGGTGCGATGGACTGCTGTGCGAACAGTCTGGCAGCAAGCGGCGCATAGCCGTGTTGAATAAGCAGAGATTCCAGTGCGCGCATATTTCTTAACCCTTTGTTAAGAATCTACCACACATGTCCGCCATTTCCAAAAAATCTTTGGTTAAAAAATAAAGTTTTAGCCAATAGTTTTTCTATCCAGATTTACTGCCGGAAACTTTCTCAACACTGCCCTTCACACGCTGCGAAAGTGCGGCATTGATGAACGCATCAATATCGCCATCCAGCACCGCTTGCGTGCTGCTGGTTTCTACGCTGGTGCGTAAATCTTTCACCATCTGATACGGGTGCAGCACATACGAACGAATCTGATGCCCCCACGCATTATCGGTTTTGCTGGCGTTCAGCGCATCGGTGGCGGCTTCACGTTTTTGCAGCTCCAGCTCGTAAAGGCGTGCGCGCAACATATTCCATGCTTCAGCGCGGTTTTGGTGTTGGCTGCGCTGGTTCTGGCACGCCACCGCAATGCCAGTGGGAATATGCGTTAAGCGCACCGCACTTTCGGTTTTATTCACGTGCTGGCCACCTGCCCCGCTGCTGCGGAATGTATCGACGCGCACATCTTTTTCTTCGACGGTAATGGTAATGGATTCATCGATCACCGGATACACCCACGCACTGGCAAAACTGGTATGCCTACGCGCATTCGAATCAAACGGCGAAATGCGCACCAGCCGGTGCACGCCTGATTCCGTTTTTGCCCAGCCATACGCATTCAACCCCGAAAGCCGCAATGTCGCCGATTTAATTCCTGCTTCGTCGCCTGCTTGCTCATCAATAATTTCAACCTTGAAGCCACGGCGCTCGCCCCAGCGCACATACATGCGAAACAGCATAAATGCCCAATCCTGGCTTTCGGTGCCGCCCGCGCCGGGGTGAATTTCGATAAAGCAATCATTGCTATCGGCCTCGCCGGAAAGCAGGCTTTCGAGTTCCAGTTTACTAATTTCTTTGGCAAGCACACTCAGCTGTTGCAACGCATCGGCAAACAATGCCTCGTCGCCTTCTTCTTCGGCCAGAGCAATTATATCGAGCGTATCGGTTTTTTCGCGCTCCATACGCAGGTAAGTATCAATCAGGTGCTGTGTGCGGGTGCGCTCTTTCAGCAGCACTTGCGCTTTGCTTGGATCATCCCACAAATGTGGGTCTTCAGCCTCGGCGTTGAGGGTATCGAGTTTCTTCAACAGGTTTTCCCAGTCAAAGGAACCTCCGTAGCAAAGATTGCGACGATTCAATTTGCTCTTTGAGCGCAATGACTTCCGGTTTCATAACGCCTATCTCCGCTAATATAATCCACCCGTGCCCAGTTCGGCATCGGAGTTTGGATTAAAGCCTTCATCAATATCCTGCGGGTTTTCCACGGGGCGTTGTGGCACCTGATAAGGAGCAACTTCGCCTGGCCCGGGCACAAGGCTGCTATCACCATCCAGCGGCACACCTACTTCGACCGGCGCGTAAGGGTCAAAGCCGTTGCTGTCCGGGTTCTCGCCTTCCTGCAGGGCTTTTTCGCGCTCTTCGCGTTCTTTGGTTTCTTCATCCAGCTCATTTTGCGGCTTGAAAATAGGCCCACCCACCAGGAACGATTCTTCAATAATACCACCGCCTTCGGCCTGCTCGCCTTCAAACAACGGCTGACCGCTGAACCCGTTGACCGGAATTTTGCGAATGCCTTCCGGCACACGGAATGGGGTTGCAGGCCCCTCGGGGAATGCGTTCTGCATAAAATGAATAAAGGCCTGAATTGCTACACGACCGCCAGTTTCTTTATTACCCATCGGCTTAGGAGTATCGAAGCCCACATAGGTTCCCACCACTAAATCAGGCGTATAGCCCATAAACCATGTATCGCGGCTTTCGTTGGTGGTGCCGGTTTTACCTGCAATCGGGCGGTTCAACACTTTTGCGGCCATACCTGTGCCGCGCTGAATAGCACCTTCGAGAATCGAGGTGATTTGATACGCCACGCGCGGGTCTAAAATCACATCACGATCATCGGGAATGGTAGGCGGGGTGTTAGAAACCTGCGCCGAGTCGGCAATTTTGCAGCCATCACAAATGCGCGTATCGCGCCTAAATATCGTGGTGCCATTGCGATCATCAATACGTTCAATAAGCCACGGCTCCACCCGCCTGCCGCCATTGGCCAGCATAGAATAAGCGTTGGTAAGCTTCAGCAAGGTAGTTTCTACCGCACCCAGCACCATCGAAAAATTCACCGGAATTTTATCGCTGTAAATGCCAAAGCGTTGCCCCATCCGCTTCAGGCGCTTCAGGCCAATAAACTGTGCAAGCCGCACGGTCATGGCATTGCGTGATTTTTCAAGACCTGTACGCAGGGTGCTTGGCCCGAGATATTTACCTTCGTAGTTTTTGGGGCGCCACATCGGCAAGCCGGGGCCTTGCGGAAGTTCGACAGGCGCATCCATAATAATCGAGGTGGGGCTGAAGCCATTCTCAAGCGCGGTTAAATACACAAACGGCTTGAACGCCGAGCCAGGTTGGCGCTTCGCTTGCGTGGCGCGGTTAAATTCTGAGCCGCTATACGAATAGCCACCACTCATGGCCAGCACTTTGCCTGTGTGTGGGTCCATCACTACCATCGCGCCATTCACGGCAGGAATTTGCAGGAGCTTATAAATTTTCTTGTCGGCGTCACGCGGTTCCACCAGCAGCACATCGCCCACCTGCACCACCAAATCGGCGGCAGTTACTGCCCCACCAATGCGTGTATCGGAAATCATGCGGCGCGCCCATGTCATCTCGGCAAGTGGAATCGTGCCCTGCCCTTTGCCAAGCAAACCAATTTCTGCCTGCTGCTTATTTACCGAAAGTACCACGGCCAGCGCCTGCGCATCATACAATGGAATCGATTTATCTTTGCGTAACTGCTCGAGTGCAGGCTGCCAGCTATCCATATCGTTTTTGAGTGAGCCAAGCGGGCCTCGATAACCGTGGCGCTGATCGTAAAGCAGCAACGCATGGCGCAGTGCGCGATCGGCATGGTCTTGCAGCGTAGGGTTCACGGTTGTTTTTACAAATAATCCGCCTTTGTACAGCACATCGGATCCATACATTTTGCTTAAACGACGCCGCACCTCTTCGGCAAAAAAATCAGCGCGGGCCACCTCTTCTTCGGCGCGCGCACGTAAAATGATAGGGCTTTGCAGCGCTTTATCGGCGATTTCCTGCGTAATCGCTCCATCTTCAAGCATGCGGCCAATCACATAATTTCGGCGCGCAAGCGCTTCTTCGTAATTGCGTGCGGGGTCGTAGAATGCGGGTGCTTTGGGCATGGCCGCAAGCATAGCGGCTTCTTCAATAGAAAGCTGATCGAGCGATTTATCAAAGAAATTAATCGCCGCTGCCGCAACGCCGTATGTGCCACGCCCCAGATAAATCTGGTTCAAATACAGTTCGAGAATTTTCTCTTTCGAATACACATGCGAAATGCGGTAGGCGAGAATCGCTTCCTTGATTTTACGTTCGAACGATTTTTCGGAAGTAAGCAGAAAGTTTTTCACCACTTGCTGTGTGATGGTTGAGCCCCCCACCATCGATTTCGATTCACCGATATGCATGAGGTTTTCTTTGATGGCACGCACGATGCCGAATAAATCAACGCCCTGATGTTCATAAAAATTACGGTCTTCTGCTGAAATAAAGGCCTGCTTCACACGATCTGGCATCGAGGCAAGCGGCACAAAAATACGTTTTTCCGTCGCATATTCCGCAAGTAGCTTGCTATCGTTGGCATAGAGCCGTGTTACCATGGGCGGCGAATAATTGGCGAGCTGATCGACACTTGGCAGATCTTCGGAATAATGCTGAAAAATAAAAAATAATGCGCCCACACCCAGAATGCCCGCCATCATGCCGGCCACCAGCAAACCAGCTAAAATTTTCATCGGACGAGAGGATGCCACAGGATTCTTCTTTACAGTGCAGAGGGTTTTTTAGCGATATAGGTATCGATTGCTTTGACAATCGACTGACTGATGATGGTTTCGTATTCGCGCGTCAAGAGCAACTGTTCGTCTTCGCGGTTCGAGAGAAAGCCAAGCTCCATTAACACCGAAGGAATATCGGGCGCCTTCAGCACGCGAAACCCCGCATAGCGGTGAGGTTGCGGCAACCGCAACACTTTGGGGTGCATGGTGTCTACAATAATATCTGCAAGCACTGTCGATTTATTCATGGTTTCGCGCTGCGCTAAATCAATCAGAATGCTCGCCACATCTTCATCCTGCGTATTTAAATCCAACCCGCCAATTATATCGGCTTTATTTTCTTGTGCGGCGAGCGCCTCGGCTTCGGCATCTGATGCGTTTTCAGAAAGCGTGTAAATCGAAAAGCCTCGCGCTTCCGGGCGCGGGTTCGAATCGGCGTGAATGGAAATAAAAATATCGCCTTTCGCTTCGCGGGCACGCTGCACGCGATCACCGAGAGCGATAAATGTGTCATCTTCGCGGGTAAGCACCACCCGGTAGCGCCCGGTGCGCAATAATTCTTCGCGCAAGGTTTTGGCAACCCGCAAGGTAATGTGCTTTTCGTAGGTTTTTTTGGTGCCAATGGCGCCGGGGTCTTGGCCGCCATGCCCGGCATCCAGCACAATCAGCGGTTTCTGATTTTGCGCGGCAACGGCTTCTTCACGTTGTTGCGCTGTAAATGGTGCTGGGCTTGCCTCCACTTGCGCAGCGGGGGCTACTGGCATTACAGAAGGCGCATTGCTCGCAACACTCTTCTCGGTCGTGGGTTTAATATCTAGCACATATTGCCATACCTGCCCCGGCGTTTCAGGCTCGACCGCATAACTGCCCGTAATTTCAGCTTCCTGCGTTAAATCCAGCACCAGCCGCGATGTATCTTCATTGAACTGGCCAAAACGAATTCCCGCCAGCAGCCTTCCCTTATAATCGATGGGTAAGGCGATAGCAGCCGCATCGGCTTTGGGAAAATCGATAGCGATACGCTCGGGTTTATTAAGCCTAAACAGCCGCTTATGCGCCAATTCCTCGGAAGTGGTTAGCGTGATGCGCTCGCCTTTCGCGCCTATCTCTACCTGCACCCCTGAAATGCTGGCGCTCCAGCCCGCACTTGGCAGGAT
>JBILFK010000101.1:0-5775 GCA_044351685.1 Rickettsiales bacterium
GCTACGTCCACCACATCGGTGGTTTTATTACCAATCACCATGCTGCCCAGATAGGCAGGGTCCTGCGATCCAATTTTTATCGCAATCGGCGCTTCGATAATATCGATAATTTCTTCAACAATCATGCCCACCGTATGGCCATCATAGCTGAATACCACCACCTGAATCAGGCCCTTATTGGCCAGCGGCGTATGATTGATACTGTGCAGGCGCATCAGTTCGCCACGATATTGAATCACTGGGTTCTGACCCGAATGCTCAACATTGGCTGCATCAATTTCCTCAAGTCGCGATACCAGCTCGAGCGGCACCGCTTTAGGTGCCCCCTCACCCGCGCGGAACACCAGGAACGAGGTGACTTTTTCGCCTGTTGCGGAAGCATTGCCCGCATCGTTGCGCGAGGATAAATCTAAATCGCCGAGTGCTTTGGCAAGCCCGTTCGGGTCGAGAATCATAATCACGCTGCCATCGCCCAAAATGGTATTGCCCGAATAGACAGGAATCGATTCCAGCAACCGTGATACAGGTTTCACCACAATTTCTTCGGTATCGTGAATACGATCCACGACTAAGCCAAAATCCGAAGCGCCCACGCGAATCACCGCAATGTAACCTTCGTAGGCCTGCTCGGCTGCGTCGCGCATTTCCTGCCCTAAAATATCGCGCAGCGACACCAGCGGCAGCAGCTTATCGCGCAAGCGCAATACTGGCGAGTGGTTGATGTGCTCAAGCTTATATTCCGATTCCGAACCCACCCGCACCAGTTCAATCACATTCAGTTGCGGAATGGCAAAACGTTGGCCGTGCGATTCGACAATCAGCACCGAAACAATCGCCAATGTGAGTGGAATTTTGATATGGAACGTGGAGCCTTTGCCCATTTTCGAGCTGAGTGCAATGGTGCCACCAATTTTCTCGATGTTGGTGCGCACCACATCCATGCCCACGCCGCGCCCAGAAACGCTGGTGACTTTCTCAGCCGTCGAAAAGCCCGCACGGAAAATGAATTGCATAATCTGTTCGTCCGAAAGCGATTGAATTTCATCGGCGGTAGCGATGCCGTTCTCGATGGCTTTTTGCTTTACGCGGTCGAGGTTAATGCCGCGCCCATCATCGGCAATTTCAATGATAATATGGCCGCCTTCATGGTAGGCGCTCAGCGTAACAGTGCCAGTTTCCGGTTTTTTTGCCGCCACCCGCAAATCAGGGGTTTCAAGCCCATGATCACACGAGTTGCGCACCATATGGGTGAGCGGATCTTTGATCATCTCCAGCAACTGCCGATCCAGTTCGGTGTGTTCGCCGATCATTTTCAGATCAATTTTTTTGTGCAGTTCGTGCGAGAGATCGCGAATCAGGCGCGGAAACTTCGACCACGCCGTGCTGATCGGCTGCATGCGGGTTTTCATGATGCTTTCCTGCAGCTCGCTGGTAATTTGCGAAAGCTGTTGCAGGGGGCCTTTGAGTTCACGGTCTTCGCGGTTACGCACTACCTGCATCAACTGGTTACGCGTCAGCACCAGCTCGCCCACCATTTGCATCAGGCTTTCGAGCATATCGAGGTTGACGCGAATCGATTGATTCGCCACGCCACCACCACCGCCTTCTTTGGCATCGGCTTCAAGCCCTTGCTTCAAGGCTTTTTCCTTTGCAGAATCTGAAATCACGGGCTTTGTTGCAGGCACTGCGGGCGCAGGTTCAGGCGCGGGGGCGGCACCCACAATGGCATCCCAGTCTATTTCGGGGGCTTTCGAAAAATCTATGCCGCCATCAATCGTAGGAGCGGCCTCGTTAAACGCACGCTCAAGCGCATCGAGTTCTTCCTGATTGAATTTGCCGCTTCCTTCCTTGATTTCTGCAGGTGCAAGCATGTTGGCCACGTTGGTTTCCGCATGCGCCTTACCGCCAGAAGCAGGCTTCACCGCACCGCCAGAAACGCCGGCAGTATCGGCAAAAATATTGAGTTGGTCAATCAGCTCGCTGTCTTCGCCGTCAGGCTCACGGCCATTTTCAGCAAGATATTCAATAAGTGTTTTAATGCGGTCCAGCGCTTCGAGCACCAGCGATATGGCTTGTGGGGTAACCACAATTTCGCCATCGCGAATTTTTCCCAGCACGTTCTCGCCAGCATGCGCCACCGACTCAAGGCGCGGCAACCCAAGAAACCCGCAAGTGCCTTTAATGGTGTGCACCAAACGAAAAATATTCCCGAGAATACCTTTATCATTCGGGTTCTGCTCAAGCTTCACGAGCTCCTGATCGAGCAAGCCGATCGATTCGCTTGTTTCGGTGATAAATTCGCTGACGAGATCATCCATGGTGATACCTTTTTAGGGCACCATCTTAGCCAGTCATGCGCACATGACAAAGGATTTTTATCGCAATTCGCAATTAAAATGGGGTTTACTGGCCAGCTGCGGCAGAAAGAATCTGGCGCTGTGTCACATGCAGCTGCAATTGGTTGGGGGTGGCTTCAAGCGCCAGTTTGCCGCCCACATCGCGCATCAGGCATGCGCTCAGGTAAGCCTGCGCCGATTTTGGCGTAAGCCCGGCATCGGTTTTGCCCAGTAAAATCGCCTGTGTATCGGGGTCGATTTTTACCGTTTCGCCTTCGGCGGTAAGGGTAATTTCTTTGGTATCGGGCGCGCTGCTCGTTAAGCGCACACGAATCGTGCCACCACGAATTAAACTGCCCGATGCGATAATGAGCAGGTTTAAAATAAGCCGTGCGGTTTTCTGACTAATAGAAATCCCCGAGGCATCGGTGTGGCTATCGGGCCAATCGAGGGTAATTTTACTGCCGCTAAAAAACAGCGCCGCCAGTGCTTTTTTGTCGGAAAGCGAAGCTTCTCCGGATTCGCCAACACGGCCATACGCCTGCCGATAAAACTGCAAGCGGTTCACGGCTTCTGTGGCACTCGAAAAAATCAGCTGCATGGCTTCATGTTGCATGTCGAAACCATCTTCGCTCAAAAACTCAGCGCCATTATTCACTGCGCCAATCGGGCCGGTCAGGTCATGGCAAAGGCGTGTGCAGAGCATTTCTGCAAGGCGTGTTTCATCGATCGACATCTTAGATTTCCTCGGATTTCTGGCTCTGCCACCATGCAGAATGCTGCATCATGCACTCTAGAACCATAAGTATTAATTTTTCGTTAATCATGGGTATCCAGCCCCAGCGCCTGCTCTACCAGTGCAGCAAGGCTGTGCAATATAAACAGGTGCGCCTCTTGTATATGCGCGGTAATTTCTGAGGGCACAATGATAGTAACATCGGCCAAAGGCTCCGCATTGCGGGCTTTTTCGCCGGTCAGCAATACGGTGGCAATCTGCCGCTCGCGCGCCGATTCCAGCGCCGCCAAAATATTCGGGCTTTTACCGGAAGTGGACATGGCAATCAGCATATCGCCTGGTTTACCAAGCGCTTCCACCTGCCGCGCAAAAATGCGCGCATAATCATAATCGTTCGCTACCGCTGTAATAATGCCCGTATCGGCACTCAATGCAATCGCCGCCAGTGCGCGCCTATCATGCACAAAGCGCCCCACAAATTCACCCGCAATATGCATCGCGTCGCACGCACTGCCGCCATTGCCTGCAAACATGATTTTATGCCCAGCCGCAAAACATTCGGCCATGCGCTCAGACAGCGTGGCGATATCCGAAGCGTGATGTTCCAGCACGCCTTTCAGCGCGGCTTCATGAGCCTGAAAACGTGCATGAAGGCTGCTCATGCGGCACTCCTGAGTGCACGGATATTCGTTGCATAATCCGCCGAATGAAACACCGCCGAACCGGCAACCAGCACATCGGCTCCTGCGGCTATCGCCTCTTTGGCAGTGGTAGGCGTAATGCCACCATCGACCTCGAGCATAATATCACGGCCAGTGGCAGTAATCATGGCACGGATTTCAGCAATCTTTTTCAGTTGGCTGCGCAAAAAGCTCTGTCCGCCAAACCCAGGGTTTACAGTCATAATCAGAATCAAATCGACGTTATCCATCACATAATTAAGCGCCGAAGCATCTGTAGCCGGACATAGCGAAACACCCGCTTTTTTTCCAAGCCCTTTAATCTGTGCGACCGCACGGTCAAGGTGCGGGGTCACTTCTGCATGCACAGTAATAATATCGGCACCCGCCTGCGCAAACTGTGGGATAAACATATCAATCGGCGTAATCATCAGATGCACATCGAGTGGCAGTTGCGTGTGTGGGCGAAGCGCGTTCACTACCTGTGGGCCAATCGTGAGGTTGGGTACAAAATGCCCATCCATCACATCGACATGCACCATATCGGCGCCTGCCTTGCTGATAGCTGCAACTTCTTCGCCAAGGCGGGCAAAGTCGGCGGAAAGAATGGAAGGAGCAATCTGAAGTAAGCGTGACATAACTTCCTGTTAGCAGGCTACGTTACTTCACGCAATTTTTTCGAACATCACCGCAAAAAAACCATCCATACCGCCAATTTCTGCAAGCATGGTGGGTAAGGTGCGCAAATATCCGCTGGCGTGAATCGCTTCGGGGTGAATCAGCGCATGCGGCTCGACAGGGCGCAATTTTGCATCGGGATGCTGCTTCAAAAACCAATCAATCTGGCCTTCGCCTTCTTCCTGCTCTAGCGAACATACGCAGTATAATAATACGCCGCCCTGCTTCACCCACGGCCAGGCGCGCTCGAGCATGCGCGCCTGTAATACCGATAATTCGGATACATCGCCCGCTTCAAGCAAATGAAGAACTTCGGGGTGCCGGCGCCAGGTGCCGGTGGCGCTGCACGGCGCATCGAGCACCACGGCATCGTAAATGCGCGTGGGTTCATATTCAAACATATCGCGCACACGAATTTCAGGGTCAAACCCCAAACGCTGCATATTTTCGCGCAGGCGTTCGCTGCGCGCTTCTGAACGATCAAGCGCCGTCACATGCGCACCACCTGCACAAAGCTGTGCGGTTTTGCCGCCGGGGGCTGCGCCCACTTCCAACACGCTTTTGCCTGCAATATTGCCTAGCATAATGACCGGAAAGCTCGCCGCAATATCCTGCACAAAACATGCGCTATCCGAACGATTCACTAGCGCATCAATATCCGCATCCTTCGGCAGGCGTAATATGCGTGCATTAAGCGCGGTTGCGCCTTCGATAGTTTGTGGTGTCAGGCAATGCAAATCGGTAGGCGGTAATGTTGAAGCGCCATTGGCAATACGCTGCACTGTCACATTGCCATAATGCGCTACCCATCTCTCAAGCAGCCATTGCGGAATATTATGCATCGCATGCGGCAGCGCTGGCGCTTCTTGCGTGTAGCGCCGCAGCACGGCATTTGCTAACCCTGCAAGCCCTTTAAATTTGCTGCGCTTGATCGCTTCGACCGTCGCGTGAATGGTGGCATGCGAAGGCACGCGCATTAAAATGCTTTGTGCCAACCCCAAGCGAATAGCACATTTCACCCAGTGCTTACCGCTTGGAAGTGGTTTTTCGAGCGCCATATCAATCAGCACATCGAGCTGCCCTAAATGCCGCAACGTGGTAAGAACCATGGCGCGAATAAACCGCTCATCATCAGGGTGAATACGCTCGTGCGTGAAGCGCGAAAGTAGAATATTTTCTGGCGGCTGCTTTTCGCGCAGTGAAGCGTCAAGTACATGAATTGCTAATTGTCGTGATAGGGCCATATGCGCAGCTTTATCGGATGTTGCGCGCCACCGCAAGTTGTACTATATCCACAGTATGCACGAAACTATGCACGAAAAAACACCCGAGAAAACCGAGGAAT
>JBILFK010000102.1:0-5767 GCA_044351685.1 Rickettsiales bacterium
GCAGTACATCTTCTGAGCCAACCACTTTTATTCCTTCTTCTTCCAAAAAACCGACAATTTCTGAAAGCAGCGTGTTGTCGCCTGAGAACAATGATTTTCCAATTCGCGCAAGCAGGCGTGCGCCGGTTGCATCGGTGCGAAGATTGGTCAGTTTTGGGCGTGTTATCTTTCCTGCTAGCACCACTTCTGTAGCGTGATTGCCGCGCATAAATTCCAGTGCCTTGCCAATTTGGCCAATTTTGATGAGAAGCCCGTATTCGCCAGCCTTGGTGACTGTTTCTGCATCGATCGAATCTTCAAGCAACACAATGCAATAGGGGCGATTTTGTGCCGCGCAGGCATCCATTAAAAGCCGTGGTAATTGGCCAAGCCCCGCGATAATCGCTAGTGCCGGAAGCGGCACAGTGCCGGATTGCGCCAGTGCTTCAGGCGGCTTCATTCTCTTTCCAATCCGCAGGGGGAGTACAGAAAGAGCGTGAAGAATCCTGCAATATAAAATCAAGCAACATCGAAACTTCAGCCGATTGTTCGCTGGCACGTAATTTTTCTGCGCGTTCTAGTAACGTGCCTTGCTTGGAATAAAATAATTCTTTGAATAAGTGACGCAGCGCATGAATATGTTCGCGTGCAACGTTGCGACGCTTAAGCCCCACCAAATTCAACCCATCGAGCGATGCGCGCTCACCTTTTACGGTACCGTAGGGGATTACATCTTTTTCAACGCCCGACATGCCACCAATAAAAGCAAAGTCACCAATACGTACGAATTGATGCACCGCTGAAAGCCCGCCAACAATCACCCCATTCCCAACGGAAACATGCCCTGCAAGCGTAGCGTTATTGGCTAAAATAACGTTATTACCGACAATGCAATCATGCGCCACGTGTGTTGATGCCATAAACAAACAATCATTACCTACTTGTGTCACCATGCCGCCACCTTCCGTGCCGGGATTCATGGTCACATATTCGCGAATGACATTGCGCGCACCAATAACAAGGCGTGAATGTTCGCCACGATATTTTTTATCTTGTGGGCGCAGGCCAATGGAAGCGAAGGGAAAAATCTCTGTCTGTTCGCCAATGGTTGTGTTGCCGTCAATCACCACATGGCTGTGCAGCACCACATGATCGGCAAGCGTTACTTCTTCTCCCACAATACTATAGGGACCAACGCTCACGGTTGGAGCAAGCTTGGCGGAAGGATGAATAATCGCACTGGGGTGAATGAGAGTCATGTTATGCGCCTTGCTCGTCGATGATCATGGCAGAATAGATGGCTTCGGCAACTTTTACACCATCTACCTTTGCTTCGCCGGTAAATTTCCACACATTGCCACGGTAACGTAGTACACTACAATGAATGTGCAATACATCGCCAGGCACCACAGGTTTGCGGAATTTTGCATCCTCAACCGACATAAAATACACCACTTTGCCATGCGCCGTTTCACCGAGAGTGTAAACCACAAGCGCGCCTGCTGTTTGTGCCATTGCCTCCACAATTAACACGCCCGGCATTACCGGGTGATTGGGAAAATGCCCAGGAAAAAACGGTTCATTCGAAGTAACGTTTTTAATGCCAACGCACGATTGGCCTACTTCCACGTTCACCACCTTATCGACCATCAGAAATGGGTAGCGATGTGGTATGAGTTCTTTGATTTTTTTAATATCAAAGATTGGCTTTTCAGGGTCGATCAAAAAACTATTCGTCATGTGAACCTCGTTTTACTTTAATCAGTCGAGAAAGTGCTACGGTTTGGCGATGCCAATCGACGACTGGCACGGCAGGGTAACCCGCATACGAAACCGCAGGCGGCACATCGCTCATCACGCCAGATTTTGCGGCAATTTTTGCGCCAGCGCCAATTTTAATATGCCCAGCAATACCCGCTTGCCCGGCTAGCACTGCGCCATCGCCAATACGCGTCGAGCCAGAAATACCCACTTGCGCAATAATCACAGCACGTTTGCCAATTTGTACGTTATGGCCAATTTGTACAAGATTATCAATTTTGCTACCTTCGCCGATGATGGTATCAGGCCCTGTGCCGCGATCAATGGTGCTGCCAGAACCTATTTCCACATCGTCTTCAATAATAACGCGACCAAGCTGCGGAACCTTCACATGCCCTTCACGCGCCAGTGCGAAGCCAAAACCATCTTGCCCGATATGCACGCCGCGATGCAAGATACAATCGCGCCCGATAATCGCATGGCTTAAACTGCAAAGGGCACCAATATTTGTGTTTTCGCCAATCATCACACCCTGATGAATCACACTGTTCGCGCCAATGCTTACATTATCGGCGAGCACTGCGTTTGCTTCAATCACCGCGCCTGCGGCAACATTCACTTGCGCGCCAAGTTGCGCCGAAGGGTGAATGATGGCACTAGGGTGGATGCCACCCAATGCGCGCGTTGGAGGATAAAATACCTGTGCCGCCAATGCGTACGAGCGATAAGGATCATCGGATAATAGCAGCACCATATTTGCCGGCGCACTATCGGCAAATTTTTGCCGCACAAAACACGCTTTCGCCTGACTGTTACGAAACTGCTCAAGATATTTGGTGTTATCAAAAAAACTAATATCGCGGGATGTTGCACGGTCTAGCGGTGCAACATCGTGAATCATAAAGGCCTTTTGCGTTGAGTCTGCTAGCTCAGCACCTGCGGTGGAAGCCAGAAATTCAAGCGCAAAAGGTCCATGATTTTTGAAAAAGCGTGAATCAACCATGACAAATAATGTTCGTAAGCGGATAAGCCGCGTTTAGAACTTTACCTGAACCGAAGGAAGCGCGCTATTCAGCTTGCTAAGCACTTCATCGGTAATGTCTAAATCCGTGTCGCCATACAATACTTGCGACGATGAGATCACAATATTGATATCTTTTTCTTTGGCAACTTCACTTGAAATAGCGACCACTTTCTCTTGAATCTGGTTCAGAGCATCGCCGAACGCTTTATCAAGCTGCACTTTTTTGGTTTGAATTTCGCGCTGTGCTTGTGCGGCTTTGCCTTGAAATTCTTTTACTTTTTTCTCGAACGCATCTTTGGCAAGTGTATTGCGTTGTTTTACCAAATCCTGGTCTTCGGTAACGAGCTGCTTTTGTTTGGCATCGAGCTCAGCTTGGAAGCCTTTTTGTTTTGTTTGCAATTGCGTGCGCACAGATTGTGCGGCCTTTGATTGTTCCATAATTTTTTGGACATTAATAATGCCTACGCTGGTTTCTGCAATCGCAGGCGATGCGATAAGAAGCGTGGAAAATGCGAAAGCAACGAAGCTTTTAGAAAAACGAGTAAACATAGATCCTCACAAAAAAGTATAGTGACACAGCGTGCGGAATGCAGCGCGTGCGCAACATGCACTATCTTGAGACTAAAATCTAGTGCCAAAACTGAAGCGAATAAGTTCGTCTTCGTCGTAAGTTTCCTTGAGGTAGGCTCTAGCAAAATCGATGCGAATTGGCCCAAAAGGCGACGACCAGGCGACACCAGCGCCCGCCGAAGCGCGCAGAGAATTTTCATCTTTTACGCCCACCCCAGAAGAATCAAGGCCCCACAAACTACCCACATCGTTGAATACGGCGCCTGTAACGCCCAATTCTTCGGGTAAACCCAGAGGGAATCGAATTTCGGCCGAGCCGACATAGTAATTGTTGCCGCCGAGCGCATCTTCGGTGGTGGTATCGCGTGGGCCTAAGCCAGACCTACGGAAACCACGAATTTCTTGGCTACCAATGAAAAACCGCTGATTGATACGCACGTCTTCACCAGCAAAACCTATAATATTCCCCGCGGTACCTGAAAGCCCAAGCACCCATTTTTTAGCAAGCGGGTAATAATATTGCAGCTTACCTTCATGGCGTACAAATTTATCGTCGCCGCCAAGCCCTGCAACATCTTCGGCAATGCTGGCGTAAAATCCACGATTAGGGTTAAATTTATTATCGCGGTTATCGTAAATGAAACTATGCCCAATAATTGAGCTTACATTGCTTCCCTGCTGATCCAAAATAAAGCGTGACGCATCGAACTGAATATTGGTGATACGCGATGTTTGGTAAGTATAACGCAACTGGTGCAGCCAATTTTCTGTAAGTGCATAGCCCAAGTTCAGGGTGCCGCCAGTGGTTTCGCTGTCGTATGAAGATTCATCGGACAAATCAAGACTGGTTTTGAACAGGTTAAACCCAGCAGAAAGTTCGCGGTCTAAGAAGTAGGGCTCGGTAAATCCTACGGTGTATTCTTTGCGGCGGGCGGCAAACAACGTGCGCGCACTTAATTCCTGGCCACGCCCCAATAAATTGCGCTCGCGGATACCAACATCAGCAAGCGCGCCATCGGTAGTTGAAAATCCTGCGCCAAACGTCACTTCCCCGGTAGATTTTTCGGCAACTTCTACATCAAGCTGTGTGCGATCTTTACTGGAGCCAGGCAATTCTTTGATGCTGACCGTTTCAAAATATCCTAGATTGTTAAGGCGCTGTTCCGAGCGTTTCAGTTTGCTTGTAGAGTAGGGATCGCCTTCGGTGAGGCGAAATTCACGACGAATGACTTCATCGAGAGTGCGAACGTTGCCGAAAATATTGATTTTTTCGACGTAAACGCGAGGCCCCTCTTTAATGCTGTAGCTAAGGTCGATCGTATGTTCTTTGCCATCTTTATGACGCACAAATTCGGGTTGAATATCAACGAAAGCGAAACCTTTATCGCCAAGCGCGCTTGTCATAGCATCAACGGTAGATTCCACTTCAGAGGCATTATAGGTTTCACCTTTTTTGGTAGTAATAGCCTCTTTGAAATCTGGAAGTTTGCTCTTGGGTAGGGTAGCATCCACGCTGACTTTGCCGAATTTATAAATGGGGCCTTCTTCAACCGTAAAGGTCAAATAAAATGCGTCGCGCTGGGGTGATAGTTCGGCAATCGCGGATTTTACCTTGAAATCGGCATAGCCGTTTTCATAATAAAACTTACGCAATAATTCTTGGTCATATTGCAAGCGGTCTGGATCATAGTGATCATCACTCGATAAAAATTGGTACCACTTGCTTTCCGAAGAGGAAATGGCTTTGGCAAGATCCGAAGAATCAAAGGAATCGTTGCCAATGAAGGTTACTTTTTGAATTGTGGCTTTGGGGCCTTCATTAATTTCAAAAACCAGATTCACGCGGTTTTGTTCAAGTGGAATAATCTTTGGGTTAATCTCTGCCGTGTATCTGCCATTGCGGCGATACACATCGAGAAGGCGCTTCAGATCGCTTTGTACTTTGGTGCGTGTGTAAATAGCGCGAGGCTTCAGCGTGACTTCTTTTTCAAGGTCTTCAGAGTCAATTTTATCGTTACCTTCGAATACAAGCTGGTTGATGCTTGGGTTTTCGGTAACATCCACATGCAGAGTTCCTGCATCAAAATTGAAAATAATATCCGAGAAGAAACCAGTATCATATAAGCGTTTTAATGCCTTATCGAGCACGGCGCGGTTTGCATCGTCGCCTCTTTTAAGGCCAAGGTAATTTTCAATGGCGCTTTGTTCAATACGCTGATTACCCTTGATGGCAATTTGCGTGATAGGATCGGCAAAGGATGTTTGCGGAATAAGCGCAAAACAAGCCCATAGCATAACGAACATGCGTGGTGCGAAGCGAAGAGAAACCATACTCAGGCATCTGGGCGAATTTTACAGTCAAATCAAGTAAAATCAGCTTGTTCACACGAAAAGGGCGGTTTTTAAAGAAACATCTGCCGAACATCATTGAAT
>JBILFK010000023.1:0-17285 GCA_044351685.1 Rickettsiales bacterium
CGCTTGTTGCTGAGCTGTCTTTTGGTTTCTGGATAACGCTACTAAACAAGCGCCACCATCAGACCTTATGGATTCCAACGCTTTCAAAAGCATTCCCATACGCTAAGCGTCCCCGTGCCGAAATTCACAACAGGTTGCAGCATATTCGTATATTTAGAAATCGCGTGGCGCATTATGAACCAATTTTTGCCCGCGACTTAGAAAAAGATTATGAAACGATTATCGAAACAATTCACTGGATGAATCCAGAAATGGCGGAATGGGTTCAGAATGTCAGTGCGTCATTGCCTCCACTGTTAAAGCAGAAGCCCCTATAATGTCGTATCAAACTTATATACCCTGGCATGCAAGCGTGATTACCCTGATGCCGGAAATGTATCCCGGCCCGCTTGAATATTCGCTCATCGGCGATGCGCTGGAGCAAAACATTTTTGAACTTTCCGTCATTCCACTGCGCCAATTCGGTATTGGCAAACATCAGGTAGTCGATGATTCACCCTACGGCGGCGGCGCTGGCATGGTGCTCAAGCCCGATGTGGTGGATAGCGCGATTATACACGCCAAAACCGCGCAGCCCGAAGCCGAAATGATTTACCTTACCCCGCGCGGTGAGCCACTGAAGCAACGGCATTTCTCTGAACTGATTCAACGTCCGGCTATTTTCTTATGTGGCCGCTACGAAGCGATTGACGAGCGGGTGATTGAAAAATATCAGCCGCGTGAAATATCACTTGGCGATTTTGTGCTAACGGGCGGCGATATTGCCGCCATGGCCATCATTGATGGCTGCGTGCGCCTGCTACCTGGGGTGATTGGCGATGCAGAAAGCCTGCGCGAAGAGAGTTTTGGGCTCGATGCCGATTACTGTAACCTGCTCGAATACCCGCATTATACCAAGCCTGCGCAGTGGGAAGGCCGCGCCGTTCCCGAAATCCTCACCTCTGGCCACCATGCCAATGTTGCGCGCTGGCGGCAAACGCAGGCCGAAGCCTTCACCAAGGCGCGCCGCAGCGATTTGTGGCAGGCTTATCAAGAACGCTTGACAAGCCGCACGAAATAAAGCAGATATTCGCACCCTTTTGGGCAACCACAGCGTATTTAGCAGCGAGAATTTTATGAATATTGTGCAGCAAATTGAAGCAGAAACCAAAGCCGCCGTTACCGCAGGCAAACAGCTCGACGCGTTTGAAGCAGGCGATGTTGTGCGCGTGAACGTGAAAATTGTTGAAGGCAACAACGAACGTATTCAGGCCTTTGAAGGCGTGGTTATCGCCAAGAAAAATGCTGGCGTAAACTCGTCGTTCACCGTGCGTAAGCTCAGCCACGGCGAAGGCGTTGAACGTATTTTCCCGCTCTATTCGCCGCGCCTCGATTCAGTGATTCGCGTGCGCAGCGGCGAAGTGCGCCGCGCCAAGCTGTATTATCTGCGTGGCCGTACGGGTAAAGCTGCTCGTATTAAAGAGAAAATGGATTTTACAAAAGCGGAACCAGCCGCTGAGTAAATGAATGCTGGCCGTTTGCAGTTAGCGGCGCGGCATCTTCCTCATCCAGCTACATCTAACTGCTTGATGTGAACATTCAGGCCATGCCGCAAACGTTATACGATAAAATTTTTGCCAACCATCTGGTGCACGAAGCCGCCGATGGTACGTGTGTTCTGTATATTGACCGCCATTTAGTCCATGAAGTGACCAGCCCGCAGGCATTTGAAGGCTTGCGTATGACAGGGCGAAAAGTGCGCCGGCCCGATGCCACGCTGGCGGTGGCCGACCATAACGTGCCCACCACGCCCGATCGTTTGCAAGGCATCAAAGATGAAATCTCACGCCTGCAAGTGCAAACCCTCGAAGATAACTGCGCCGAATTCGGCGTGCAGTATTTAAAAATGGATGATATCCGCCAGGGCATTGTGCATATTGTTGGGCCCGAACAAGGCTTCACCCTTCCCGGCACCACCATTGTGTGTGGCGATTCGCATACCTCGACACACGGTGCATTTGGCGCGCTGGCATTTGGCATTGGCACCAGCGAAGTCGAGCATGTGCTTGCCACGCAAACACTCATTCAAACGCGTGCAAAAAACATGCGTATCACGGTCGATGGCACCTTGCCGCTTGGCGTGACCGCTAAGGATATCGTGCTAGCGATTATCGGCAAAATCGGCACTGCAGGCGGCACCGGTTATGTGATGGAATATGCCGGTTCGGCGATTCGTGATTTATCGGTCGAAGGCCGCATGACGGTGTGCAACATGAGCATCGAGGCAGGCGCACGCGCCGGCCTGATTGCACCCGACGAAAAAACCTTCGCCTATTTCAAAGGCCGCCCGATGGCGCCCAAAGGCGATGCATGGGAAAAAGCCTTAGCATACTGGAAAACTTTGCCATCGGATGCCAATGCGAAGTTTGATGTCGAAATACACCTGAATGCCGCCGATATCGCTCCGCAAATCACTTGGGGCACCAGCCCACAAGATGTATTACCGATTACCGCAAGCGTGCCCGCGCCGGAATCGTACCCCGAAAATCAGCGCGAAACCGTTGCGCGTTCGCTTGCTTACATGGGTCTGCAAGCCGGAACCCCGCTGCATGATATTGCGATTGATAAAGTATTTATTGGTTCCTGCACCAATGGCCGCATCGAAGATTTGCGCGCCGTCGCAAAAATCGTTGCAGGTAAAAGCATTGCCAAAAGCGTCAAGCTGGCCATGATTGTTCCCGGTTCTGGCCTTGTGAAACAGCAAGCTGAATCGGAAGGATTGCATACCATTTTTACCGCCGCAGGCTTCGAATGGCGCGAGCCCGGATGTTCGATGTGCCTCGCCATGAATAACGATAAACTGGAACCCGGCGAACGCTGCGCTTCCACTTCCAACCGAAATTTTGAAGGTAGACAAGGCCGTGGTGGCCGAACACACCTGATGAGCCCTGCCATGGCCGCCGCCGCCGCGCTTAAGGGAAAACTGGCGGATGTAAGAGAGTTTTTATCATGAACGCCACCCCGCTTAAAACTGCAGCTATCAGCGCTGCACGCGATTTCCAAGAATTACCCGCATGGCAGAAAGCCATGACACTGGCCGAACAGGTTTACGTGAAAACCGAACGCTTCCCGCTGCGCGAACATGTGGGTTTAGCCGCCGCCATGCGCCAAAGCGTGCAAACCGTTGCCACCCAAATTGCCTGCGCTTCAGCAAAGCTGAACGAGTATGGCATGAATGAAAGCTACGGCAATGCACAAGAAGCCTTGAGCAGCCTGTTTACACAAGCAACGCTTGCGGCACGCCTTGGCCATCTTTCGACCGATGATGCGGTTACCATGCTGGCTGATTTGGAAGAAGTAGAACGCCTGATTATCGGCCTGCGTCATGGCCTGAAGGTGCAAGCGAAAACCGAAGCCCGCGCCGAACGCGAAGATGCACAGCGTACCCGTGAAATCGAAACTAAAGCCGCCCGCGATACTGCCCGCGAAGAACGTGGCAGCGGCGGTGATCGCCCTTACCGTAAACCTGCCAGTGCAGGCTACCGCGATAGCGGTGATCGCCCACGCCGCGATAGCGCGGAACGCCGCGATAGCGCGGAACGCAGTGATCGCCCGCGTCGTGATAGCGCGGAACGTAGCGACCGTCCACGTCGTGACAGTGCCGATCGCCCTCGCCGTGATAGCGGTGATCGCCCAGATCGCCCGCGCCGCGATGCCAGTGATCGCCCCGAGCGCAGCCGCAGCGAATACCGCCCGCGTGACCCAGAAACCGGTGAACGCGCCGAGCCACGTCGTGGTGCAGGCGGTGCGCGTAGCGATAAACCCTACGGTGCCAAGAAGCCTTACGGCGATAAAAAACCTTATGGTGATAAAAAGCCTTACGGCGATAAAAAACCTTTCCGCAAAGGCCCGCCACGTAGCAGAGATTAATCGCCATGCAGAAATTTGAGAAGCTCGCAGGCATCGCCGCGCCACTGCCGATTCAGAACATTGATACGGATATGATTATCCCGAAGCAATTTCTGAAAACCATCAAACGTACCGGCCTGAAAGAAGGCCTGTTCTATGAAATGCGTTACACGGTAGAAGGCAAAAAGATTGAGGATTTCGTGCTGCACCGCGAGCCTTACACGCATGCTGAGATTCTCCTCGCACACGAGAATTTCGGCTGCGGTTCTTCACGCGAACATGCGCCGTGGGCACTGCTCGATTTTGGCATTCGCTGCGTGATTGCGCCAAGCTTTGCCGATATTTTTTACAATAACTGCTTCAAAAATGGCGTGCTTCCCATTGTGCTGCCACGCGCAACGATTGATACACTGATGGCCTTCGCGGCCGAAGGTGACCACCAGATCAGTATCGACCTGCCTTCGCAAACCGTGCGCGCACAAAATATGGAATATCGCTTCGAGATCGACCCATTCCGCAAAGAATGCCTGCTCGGTGGGCTCGACGATATTGGCTTAACGCTCGCAAAAGCCCCGCATATCGATACGTTCGAGCATCAGCAAAAAACCGCGCAGCCTTGGCTTTACGTGGCGTAAGTGCGTTTTTTCCTTCCACAAACACGTGTTTTTCGCTAGAAGCCTGTGATGGATAAGTATTTTGAAACATTCAGTAATGTGCCGTTCTTCGGGGTGTTGGCCTCGGCATTTGCTATTATTGTTGTTGCCAATCTCTGGTATTCACCATTTCTGTTCGGCCGTGCGTGGGCACGCCTTTCGGATAGGCGTTTAGGCGATGTGCGCCCGAGCGAAATGAAGCGCTCGTATGTGTTTGCTATTATCACCGCGCTAATAACTGCCTATTTACTTGGGGTTGCCGCCACCCACGCTATTGCGCACCCCACCGCGCTACTTGGTACCGTGATTATTTTGTGGCTATTTGTGATGCTGGAACAGGCCAACGGCTTTATCTGGGATAGGCAGCCATTTGCACTGTTCTTACTGCAAGCCTTCCGCAGCCTGTTTTGTTTGACCGCGGGTAGCGCTGTCTATTTATTCTGGAGTTAAGCGATGTCTGAGAAAGTAATTTTGCTATTGCCTGGCGATGGTATTGGCCCGGAAGTGGTTGCCGAGGCGCAGCGTGTGCTTGCGTGGGCAGCCTCCGATGCTGGCATTAGCTTTCGCTTTGAAACGGCATTGCTTGGCGGCGCGGCTTACGATGCCACCGGCACGCCCTTCCCCGCCGAAACACTAAAAGCAGCAAAGAACGCCGATGCCATTCTGCTTGGCGCGGTGGGTGGCCCGCAATGGGAAGCGCTCGATTATTCCGTTCGCCCAGAGCGCGGCTTGCTGGGTATTCGCAAAGAACTCGATTTGTTTGCGAATCTGCGCCCTGCCATGTGCTTTGAACCCTTGGCCGATGCTTCAAGCCTGAAACGCGAAATTATTTCCGGCCTTGATATTATGATTGTACGCGAACTAACTGGCGATATTTATTTTGGCCAGCCACGCGGCGTAACTGTTGAAAATGGCCACCGCGTTGGACGCAACACCATGATTTATGCGGATTGGGAAGTGCAGCGCATTGCCCGTGTAGCACTCGATTTAGCGCGTGTGCGCGGTAAAAAACTCTGCTCGGTAGATAAAGCCAATGTGCTGGAATGCACCGAAATGTGGCGCGAAGAAGTGCAAAAACTTCGCGATACAGAATACACCGATATCGCGCTTTCGCACATGTATGTCGATAATGCTGCCATGCAGCTGGTGCGCGCGCCCAAACAATTCGATGTGGTTGTCACCGGCAATATCTTTGGCGATATTTTATCCGATTGCGCGGCCATGCTTACCGGCTCGCTCGGCATGTTGCCAAGCGCCTCGCTGGGTGCCGAAGTGAATGGTAAACGCGCCGCGCTGTATGAACCTGTACATGGTTCTGCCCCTGATATTGCAGGCAAAGGTATTGCTAACCCGATTGCTACCATTCTTTCCGCTGCCATGATGCTGCGCTATTCGTTTGGCTTGCATGCGCAAGCAGCCACCATTGAAGCGGCCATTCAAACGGCGCTGGCATCGGGCATTCGCACCGGCGATATTATGCAAGAAGGTGCCCGCAAAGTTGGCACGCGCGAAATGGGCGATGCTATTCTTGCTGCGCTTAACAACGCCGCTTCCATTAAAAAGGCAAGCTAATGCGCGCATGGTTCGCTATCATCGTCTTGCTGCTGGCAAGTCCTGCTTATGCAGCACCATCGGTTGGGGTGAGCATTGCCACGGCCACACTCATAGGCTGCGCAAGCAAAAAAATCGGTCAAAAAGCCACGCAGGATTTTTATACACGTATGCAGGTGGTGGGCAAACAAATGCAAGCCGCGTGCGATTCGCGGCGCGATAGCGAAGCACGCAGCCTGCTGATTGCCACCCTAAAGCGTGAACAACATAGCCGTGAAGTGGCTGCTGTTTTAGGGTGCTATGAAACCAACAAAGCCTTTGTGCATTCGGCCGTTGGCCCAGAAATGGCACCTAAATTATCGCAATATTTGGGGTGGATAGGAACCCCAACGGTTGCAGAAAAAGAAATGCAAAATTCCGACGTGTGTGTTCGGAAGCAAAAACAGGAGAATTTATGAGCTATAAAATTGCCGTTGTTGGTGCCACCGGAAATGTGGGGCGTGAAATTTTATCTATCCTCGCCGAACGCAAATTTCCGGCACATGAAGTGGTGGCGCTGGCATCGCGCAACTCGGTGGGCAAACAGGTAAGTTTTGGCGAAGAAGAAATTCTCACCGTCGAAGCCCTCGAAGATTACGATTTCTCGGATACCGATATTGCATTGTTCTCGCCGGGTTCGGCGGTTTCCAAAATCCATGCGCCACGTGCGGCCAAGCAAGGCTGCGTGGTGATTGATAACACCTCGTTTTTCCGTATGGATGCTGATATTCCGCTGGTGGTGCCAGAAGTGAACGCGCATGCACTCAAAGATTTTTCAAAGCGCAACATCATTGCCAACCCCAACTGCTCAACGATTCAGATGGTGGTGGCATTAAAACCGCTGCACGATGTAAACCCCATTAAACGCATTGTCGTTTCTACCTATCAATCGGTATCGGGCGCAGGGAAAGACGCCATGGATGAACTGTACGATCAAACCAAAGCGCTCTATGTACACGAACATAAAGAGCCGAAAAAATTCACCAAGCGCATTGCCTTTAATATCATCCCGCACATCGATGTGTTCATGGAAGATGGCAGCACCAAAGAGGAATGGAAAATGCGCGAAGAAACCAAAAAAATCATGGGCGCCGATATCCCGGTTTCGGCCACCTGCGTGCGTGTGCCAGTGTTTGTAAGCCATAGCGAATCCATCAATATCGAATTCACCAACCCCATTACACCAGAAGAAATTTTTGATATTTACGAAGAAGCCGAAGGCATTATGGTGGTGGATCGCCACGACGATGGCGGCTACACCACACCTGCCGAAGCGACTGGTGAAGATGCCGTGTTTGTTTCACGCATTCGCCCGGATAGTTCGGTTGCAAACGGCATCAATATGTGGGTGGTTTCCGATAATTTGCGCAAAGGTGCAGCATTGAATGCGGTGCAGATTGCAGAAACATTGATTGAACAATTCGCGCTGCGCGCAAAAGCTGCTTAGCCTACATCGCGCGATTCTGTTTCACCTCTGCCTCTATCGGTGAACGCACTTGGCTGCGGTTTCTTCGCGTTATCCAGCGTATTGCGCTCTGATCGTAATCTATCCAGCGCCGTATTATAAAGCGTTACATACGTAATATTGTTTGTACTGGGAATTTTAACATCGTCCTCGCGTGCAATCGCTGTAAGCGCACCCATTTGAGAATGTTTGAGCTTTTGATAAATAATTTCACCCTTTGCGCTTGGGCGCTGTTCTAGTTCAGGGTCAATCATCACGGCACCAAGCTGGTTGGTAATGCGTCCACCCACCATCACTAAATCATACGCGATACTCTTCTGGCCTAGTGCAATCGCATCGCGGAAAAAATTGCGTAGCGGAATGATGTCCGCGCCTTCGGAATAAATCAGGCCAGGGGTATCGTGGGTATCCATTTTCAATACACCAGTATCACCTTGTAGCACGCCAAGCTTCACGCATGCTTTTTGCATTTGTTTCGCCATTTTGTGAATGGCGGCATGATCATTGGCATACTCTGGTGTGTCAGCTAAATACTGATAAAACACACCGAGCTCAGCGAAATTTTTAATTTCAGGCTTAGTATCGCGAGGCTTGCGCAATCCGCGTTCTACTAAAATCTTTTGAACATCGGGAAACACTTTCGCTTCCAATGCCCGAAAATAATTGCCATCGTGGTTGTCATAACTACCATCTTTGTTATCGCGTAATATTTTGTCTAAATCAGTTAACAAGCTTCCGTTCGGATGTGGCTTCGTCCAGTCGGCAGGCTCGGGTATCATCCCTGTGCGCAACCACTGCAAAATATCGGCATCACTTGGTAGATGATGACCATCGCGCATATCAGCTACCGGCGCACTCACCTGTGATGGGTTATGCGGATTAACTGCTGCATTGTTCTTGATAAGATGGCTAAGATTTTTGAGTTTGGTGATTTCACCATCGGCCAGCTTCATACCAAACACTTGTGTACGCAGGGGCGTGCCATCACGGTTTATGCTACCGAAATCGGAAAGCGGCAACAATCCAACGCGCGCAATACGAATATCTGGCAGCTGATTCACCACCGGGTGATCCCCCTGATTCCATGCCGATTCAATGTTTTCAAGAATTTCTCCACGAAGCAATTTTTCCATGTTGTCGATGCCAAGCATCGCCACCACATCAATGCCGGTTTCTTCTTTCGATTCACGTAGCCCGGCAATGGCCGTTTCAATCTGTTCTGTAGCCAGAGAGGATTGTTTGATTGCCTCTGAAAGCCGAACAGAATCGACGGCTGAATATTCTTTGCGAATTTCTTCAAGAAATGCCGGGATTTCATCTTTATCGACACTGCCTTTGGGAAGTTGGTAGCCAACATCGCGGTCAGCAAAGCGTCCTTCATTCCATGCGGCAAGCACATAACGCTCAAGCTTCTGCTGTGACCGTGACCGAAGCAGGTTAAACCCTTTGGATGGCGCTACAGCATCGCCATAGATCACGAACCCAGATTTCTTCACGGGCATCTCAGAGAGATGCGCATCAAATTCCTGAAAGCTGTTGAACTGTCTAGCCTCGGCCATGCTACCACGCGTTGTTTAAATCCATTCTAATGCTGGCGGCAGCAAAAAACAGTGACAGTTTTGTGAAGCTATTGTTTTCTCATCAAGATATGCAGGAATTGCATGGTTCAATATTTAACGCCTGTGGCCAGAGAGTCCCGAAGATCCGTGAGGCGCTTACTAATGCCCATTTGCTCGGGCGAACCCATGATTCCTCACATGTGCCAATTTTTTCTTACAAACTGTTCACTTCTCAAGTGACAATTCCGTGACAAACTAGCAGGTGAAGCAAATACCACCGCAGTGCATGCGCCACGTGTTTGACTTTGCAACCGAATATCGCCATAGATGGCTGCAATAAAAACGAATAAAGGCACAGAGTTATGACATCTCGCCCCCTCTCTCCGCATGTTGGTATTTACCGCTGGCAGATTACCAACACGCTTTCCATTCTACATCGTCTTACCGGTATCGCGCTTTCGATTGGTGCTTTCTTCATGGTGGCATGGCTGTGGGCAGCCGCCTATAACGGTGAATATTTTGAAATGTGGCAAGATTTCTTTGTGTCGCCAGTGGGCATTATTATGCTGGTGGGCTGGACAGCGGCATTTTATTATCACCTAGGCAACGGCATACGCCACTTATTCTGGGATGCTGGCAAAGGCTTCGCACTTCCCAACGTTACCCGCAGTGGCGTGGTGGTAGTGCTATTTGCCATTATTAGCACCGCGCTGAGCTGGTGGTATATTTATTCGCATATGAAAGGGTGTTTGCATGAATAATCACTCGTTACGTTCGCCTCTGGCGCGCGCGCGCGGGCTTGGCTCGGCAAAAGAGGGGTTCCATCACTGGTGGTTACAGCGCCTGACAGCGTTGGTGATGATTCCGCTTGGGGTGTGGTTTGTGTTGCAATTCATTACCCAGCTCGCAGGCGCCGAACGCGCCGATGTCGCGGGCTGGCTGGAAAACCCGTTTATGGCAATCGCACTGGTGGTCTTTTTGGTGGCCATGCTTATTCACGCGAAGCTGGGCATTCAAACCGTGCTGGAAGATTATGTGCATTCGCACACGCGCAAAATTATTCTGCTGCTCGTCAATCAGTTTCTGTTTGTTGGGCTCGCAATCGTTAGCGTATTCGCGGTGGTTAAACTGCATTTCTTTGGCATGTAATTTATAAGGGTTTCTCATGGCACCAAGCTATAAAATTGTTGATCATTACTACGATGTGGTTGTTGTTGGCGCGGGTGGCGCTGGGTTGCGTGCCACGTTTGGTATGGCGGCCGAAGGGCTTTCCACCGCCTGTATTTCCAAAGTGTTCCCCACACGTTCGCATACGGTAGCGGCGCAAGGCGGTATTTCGGCTGCGCTTGGCAATATGGGGCCCGATAACTGGCGCTGGCACTTTTACGATACGATTAAAGGCTCTGATTGGCTCGGCGACCAAGATGCCATCGAATATATGTGTAAAAACGCCCCCGATGCGATTATCGAACTTGAGCATTACGGTGTGCCATTCAGCCGCACCACCGAAGGCAAAATTTATCAGCGCCCATTCGGCGGCATGACCACCGATTACGGCAACGGTCCCGCCGCACAGCGCACATGCGCCGCTGCTGACCGCACTGGGCATGCGATTTTGCATACGCTTTACACGCAAGCGCTGCGCCATCAGGCAAAATTCTTTATTGAATATTTTGCCGTCGATCTGCTTATGAATGATGAAGGCAAATGCTGCGGTGTGCTGGCCTGGAACCTGGATGATGGCAGCATGCACCGCTTCTGGGGGCAACTTACAGTGCTTGCCACGGGTGGCTATGGCCGCGCCTATTTCTCGGCTACCTCGGCACATACCTGCACTGGCGATGGCGGCGGCATGGCCGCACGCGCCGGTATTGCCCTGCAAGATATGGAATTTGTGCAGTTTCACCCCACCGGCGTCTATGGCGCTGGCTGCTTAATTACCGAAGGTGCTCGCGGCGAAGGTGGCTATTTAGTGAATAATAAAGGTGAACGCTTTATGGAGCGTTATGCCCCAAGCGCCAAAGATCTCGCCTCACGCGATGTGGTAAGCCGCGCCATGACCATGGAAATCCGCGAAGGTCGCGGTTTTGGCGCACAAAACGATCATATTTTCCTGCATCTCGATCACCTTGATCCGGCGGTGCTGCATGCACGCCTGCCGGGCATTTCGGAAACGGCAAAAATTTTTGCGGGTGTCGATGTCACCAAGCAACCAATTCCGGTGCTACCAACGGTGCATTACAACATGGGCGGTGTTCCCACCAATTATCATGGTGAAGTGGTGAATGTGAAAAACAACGAAGTCAGCGTGCTGCCCGGCCTGATGGCAAGTGGTGAAGCCGCCTGCGTTTCGGTGCATGGTGCCAACCGTCTGGGTTCCAACTCGTTGCTTGACTTGGTGGTGTTTGGCCGTGCGGCAGCACACCGCGCACGCGACATTCTTACCCCCGGCACACGCCCGGAAATTGCGCCGCAAGCCGCCACCGATAAATCACTCACACGCTTTGATACGATTCGTCATGCGAAAGGCGCGCGCCGCACTGCCGAGATTCGTCGTAGCATGCAACGCGTGATGCAAAATCACGCCGCCGTATTCCGCACGCAGGAAGTGCTTGCCGAAGGCGTTACCAAAATGCGCGAAGTGTATCAGTCGTTCAATGATTTATCGGTGTCTGACCGCGGGCTGGTGTTCAACTCGGATTTGGTCGAGGCGCTCGAGCTCGATAACATGCGCTCGCAGGCGCTGGCCACCGTGGTATCAGCCGAAAACCGCAAAGAAAGCCGTGGCGCCCACGCACGCGAAGATTTTACCGAGCGCGATGATGTGAACTGGCTGAAACATTCGATGTGCACAGTGGAAGAAAACGGAAACACATCGATGGATTATCGCCCCGTGAACTTGCACACACTCACGAATGAAGTTGAGGCCGTGCCACTGAAAAAGCGGGTATACTAAGCACCATGCGCGGCACTAGAACATTACGGGCTTTTACTGCGCTGGGCGTGTGCACGGCACTGGTTGCCTGCGCGCAACCCACCACGCAGCGCCCAAATTATTCGCCTAGCGAATTACAGCGCGAAAAAGCCGAACAGGAACGCGCGGCTAAAATTGGTAAAATCAATTTCAACGATAAAAAATCGTATAGCGCCAAACAAATTCAGGAATTTGCTGCACGCGTGGATGCGGTAGCTGACCCGGTGGAAAAATCAGCCACCGAGCTTTGCCGGATTCTGGCGGGCAGCAATGGCAAATGCATGTCACGCGTGGTGCTTGCTGCCGACCAGAAAGGGCTGAATGCCCATGCCGATGGCAAAGATGTGGTGATTTACCCCGCCATGATCGATTTTGCCAAAAACGATAACCATCTGGCGTTTGTGATCGCCCATGAATTTGCGCATAACATCATGCGCCATCAATCTGCCCTGAAAAAAAATGTGACCATTGGCGCATTGCTTGGCGCAGTGGTGGATGTTGCCGCTGGTGCGGGTGGCGTCAACACCGAAGGCGCGTTCACGCAAGCAGGTGCACAACAGGGGCAGCTAAGCTATTCGCCGGAGTTTGAACACGAAGCCGATTATATAGGCCTGTATATTTTAGCGCGTGCTGGTTACAGCATCGATGATGCGCCGATGTTCTGGCGTGTCATGTCGCAGGCCAACCCCGATTCAATCTATATCGCCAGCACCCACCCCACCAATCCGGCACGCACCATTCAAATGGAAAAAACCGTGCGTGAAATTCACGCCAAGCAGCGCGCAGGTGCGCCGCTGATACCTAATATCAAGCCGAAGAAATCATAGGAGCCATTATGGTAGAAATCGCATTGCCCAAAAACTCCAAGGTCGAGAAAGGCCAAACCTTTAAGGCCAAAGAGGGCGCCAAGCGCATTAAAAAATTCAACATCTACCGCTTTAATCCGGAAGATGTGAAGGCCGATGGCTCGCCCAAAAACCCGCGCCTCGACACGTTTGAAATCGACCTCGATGATTGCGCCCCTATGGTGCTCGATGCGCTGATTAAAGTAAAAGATGAAGTGGATGCCACCCTTACCTTCCGCCGCTCGTGCCGCGAGGGTATCTGCGGTTCCTGCGCCATGAACATCGATGGCACCAACACGCTTGCGTGTCTTAAACCGATCGATGAAGTGAAAGGCGACGTGAATATCTACCCGCTCCCACATATGGAAGTGGTGAAAGATTTAGTGCCGGATATGAACCATTTTTATGCGCAGTATGAATCGGTGCAGCCCTGGTTACAAACCGCCTCGCCTACCCCTTCGGGTGCCGAGCGCTTACAATCACCCGAAGACCGCGCCAAGCTCGACGGATTATATGAATGCATCCTCTGCGCCTGCTGCTCCACTTCCTGCCCAAGCTATTGGTGGAACTCCGATAGGTATCTGGGGCCAGCCATTTTGCTGCACGCCTACCGCTGGATTATCGATAGCCGCGATGAAATGACCGGCGAACGCCTCGATAACCTGGAAGACCCCTTCCGGCTCTATCGTTGCCATACCATCATGAACTGCGCCAAAACCTGCCCCAAAGGGTTAAACCCGGCAAAAGCGATTGCAGAAATTAAGAAATTGATGGTAGAACGCAAGAGTTAATGGTAAACTAATATTTCACGCACAAGGAGTTCCCATGACCGCCAAACATCGCCCCCAGAACCACGGTTTCAGCTTAGTTGAACTTTCGATTGTTCTTGTGATTCTTGGCTTGCTCACGGGTGGCATTCTTACTGGTCAATCGCTGATTCGCGCCTCGGAACTTCGCGCAGTTACCACCGAATATCAACGCTTTATGGCAGCCAGCCAAACCTTCCGCGATAAATATTTTGCTATCCCCGGCGACATGACCAACGCCACCAGCTTCGGCACGGGTTGGATAGGTGTCGGCGATGGCGATGGCCAGGTGGAAACCACCGGTACCGCCACCTCCAACGAAATTTCACTGTTCTGGATTCACCTTTCACAGGCAGGCCTGATTGAAGGAAGCTACACCAACGTTGCCAACACCACCTTTACGATTGGCACTAACAACCCACGCTCGAAACTTAGCCAGTCGGGCTGGAACGTGCTGACGCTTGGTAACGTTGCTATTACTTCAACCACCTATTATCCGGCAAATTATGGCAATGCGTTTTTCTTTGGTACAGGCACCACGGTAGGCACCCCAGGTGGCGCGCTGAAATCAGAAGAAGCATGGAACATTGATACCAAAATGGATGATGGCCGCCCCGATGCTGGTGGCGTGCTGACCCTTGAATCGCAGGGTAACGCCACAGCAGGTTCGGGCTGCGGCAATATTGCGGCTGCGGCAACAGCACTGGCGGCCTCGGCCTATGATCTTACGAATACTTCGGCAACGGCGTGTTCACTGGTGATGAAAACCAGCTTCTAAGCTAGCTGAATAATTCATATTTTATGCAGGCATTCAATTTTATTACCACCAATCGCCATGCCTTCTCATTGGTGGAGCTGAGTATTGTGCTGGTGATTCTTGGCTTGCTTACGGGTGGCATTCTCACCGGCCAATCGCTTATTCGTGCAAGTGAACTGCGTTCTATCTCTGCAAGCGCACAACGCTTTACAGCAGCGCATTACACATTCCGCGATAAATATTTTGCGCTACCGGGTGACATGGCAAACGCCACCGTTTTCTGGGGGGTATTAGCCGGCACCGGCTCAGACGATACCTGCCAAAACACAGAAGCAACAGGGGTGCCTACCTGCAATGGTAATGGTGATGGTCTTATTACTACAACATCTGGCGCAGGAACTACCAACGAACGATTTCGTTACTGGCAACACCTTGCAAATGCCGGACTGGTTGAGGGTAGCTATACAGGACGCACAGACTCCGCTAATCCGGCAACCTACGCTATGACACCAGGCAAAAATGCCCCCTCAATCAATGGCGGCAATGTGCAAGTTGATCCGTTTACACAGGCTGCAACAGTGTATTCTGCTACCGCTTTTCCTTTTCCCAATATGTACAGAGGGGGAGAGCAAACGCTCGCCTACCGAACCCGAGGAAACCCGGGAGCCAACCTACTGCTCCCAGAAGAAGCATGGAATCTCGATACTAAACTGGATGATGGACTTCCGGCTCGCGGAAAGTTTCTTTCATCGCAAATGAGTTGGTCTGCTTCGCCTAATTGCACTACCAGCGATGATCCTGCAACGGCCACCTACAGTCTTACGAATAGCAACAAAATTTGCCGCTTTAATCTCACGATAAACTAGCCCTATAGCGCGATGTTTAAAAAAATCGACGCATCAATTTGATGGCAATGAATTGTTCGCACACAAAAAAGCCCGCCATTTCTGGCGGGCTTTTTCTTTGATTGTCATCCCGGCGCATGCCGGGATCTCCTGCTGCTTGACTGAGCAAGCTTTAGGAGGCCCCGTCATCCGACGGGGTGACAAGTTATATTATGCCGCAGCTTGAGCAGCCACTTGCTTACGCAGCAGCTTCAGCAACTTATCGTGGGCATCTTTCACTGCCATTTTCTCGGCAGCGGCATATTCGCCCACAAGGCGGTGGAAGGCGGTTTCATAGATCATACGCTCGCTGTACGAACGCTCGGAAGTGTCGACGTTCTTGTGCAGATCGCGCACCACTTCGGCAATCGCAATTAAATTGCCCGAATTGATCTTTGATTCATATTCCTGCGCCCGGCGGCTCCACATGCCACGAGCGATTTTTGCACGGCCTTTCAGTGTGCTGATCGCGCGGGTGATTTGGTCGCCCGAAGAAATGCCACGAAGGCCAGCTGCCTCCGCACGGCCCACAGGCACGCGCAGAATCATTTTGTCCTTCTCAAAGGCAATCACGAACACTTTCAGTTGGTGATCACCAATAGTCTCGGTTTCAATCGCCATGATTTTGCCAACGCCGTGCGTTGGGTAAACCACGTATTCATTCACGCCATATTGTCTTTTAGGGCCAGGCGTAGTGCTTGGCTTCATGGCATGTTTATTCACCAGCACGGGGCGTTGGCCAATTGCGTGTGCCGCACGCGGCGCCTGACGCTGTTGATGCATCATCGGGCGGGGTGCAGTAGCCACTGGCTTTTGCACTTCCACTTTCGCGGGGGCAGTTTTCACAGCCGATTTCGGCGCGGCCTTTACGGCAGCTTTCGGTGCAATCTTTTTCGTGGTGGCGGTTACCTTTTTAGCAACAGCAGGCTTGGTAGAAGCAGAAGTTTTCTTTACGGCCACCTTTTTCACGGGTGCCTTTGCCGCTTTGTTTGATTTTTTGGTCGTGGAAGTCGTCGGTTTTTTTGAAGTCATTTTTGCCATGGTGCTTTCCCTGCAAACGTTAAACAAAAAACTTACCCACCGGTAAATCTGGCGAACCAAACCATACCGCATACACTTAAACTAAGACTGTAAGGAATACCCTCTCATCATGGGATTCGCTGGTTATACCACAAAATACGCGGGTTTAAAACGATAAAAGTTTAGTAAAATGCCTTTTTATGCGTTGACTTCTGCCAAAATCACGCTCGCCCCTGTTGCAGTGCGGCAGAGCGCCTCATGAATATTCAGCAACTTAATCCCCAGCCCCAGGCTCTGGGCTGAAGAATTTCTCGAATTTGCCTTCTAAGCCTTTGAATTCTTCGGCATCGGCGGGGGCATCCTTCTTTTTGGTCAGCACCGGCCATTCCAGCGCATATTTGCGGTTGATCTCTACCCAGTTCAATAAATCTTCCGATTCGGGCTTGATTGCTTCAACAGGGCATTCCGGTTCGCACACCCCGCAATCGATACATTCGTCGGGGTTGATCACCAGCATGTTCTCACCTTCATAAAAGCAATCCACCGGGCAAACTTCCACACAATCAGTGTATTTGCAGCGCACGCAGGCATCGGTAACAACAAAGGTCATAGCGGCAATCCGTTATCGCAATTCTAAAGTTTCAGCAGGTTGATGATGCGCTGATTTAATGGCGATGCTTTGCATTTGCAAGCGGCGAAGTTTTTGTGCCATCAGTGCGGTGCGCATACGTAAAAATAACAGCGCCAGAAATATAAAACCGCTCCCCGCCAGCATCAGCAGCAGCGGGTGCAGCATACTTTCGTGAATCGAGGATTCGCCAAACCACGAAATACTCGCAGGCTG
>JBILFK010000127.1:0-4930 GCA_044351685.1 Rickettsiales bacterium
TCCATTAAAGGCGCCGCACAATTACTGGAAGATGCCGTGAGCGAAGACGATAAAACCCTCGCACAACTGATTGTAACAGAGGCGGCACGCATTGAAGCGCTGATGGCGGCGCTTGACCCATTATCGCCCACACCCGAAGCGGAATACAGCGCCGTCAATATCCACGAAGTGCTCGAATATGTACGCCACGCCGCCGAGGCATCGTTTGCGCGCCATGTCACGTTTGTGTTGAATTACGACCCATCGCTGCCACCACTTCGCGGTATGCAAGCACGGTTGATTCAGGTGCTGATGAACCTGCTGAAAAACGCTGCCGAAGCCTGCAGCACGCGCGACGTGCCGCATATCACGCTTTCTACCCGCTATATATTCGGCGAGCAGCGCAAGCGCCCCGGCGGTAAAAACCTGCCGATTCATGTGATGATTGCCGATAACGGCACCGGCATTGCCGAATCGCTGCGCGAGCATTTATTCACACCGTTCATGAGCAACAAAGCAGGTGGCAAAGGGTTGGGGCTTTCGCTTGCCGCCGCCATCATGGCACAGCATGGGGGCTTAATCGATTGGGATTCTTCGCCCGAGGGCACGCGCTTTCACCTGTATTTTGCCGCTGCATGAACCATCAGCCGAATGCACTGCGCGTTTACGGCTTAGCATTACTGCTGGTCACCTATTGGCCACTTTCCTACCCGTTGACAAAAATAGGGATACAGTATTTTTCACCCGAAGGCTTCTGCGCGCTTCGCTGTGTACTGGCTGCATCTGTGATGGTGTTTTATGCCTTGCTGCGCAAATTTCCACTGCCCGCACGCGCCGATATTCCGCGCATTCTGCTATGTGGCGCACTAGGGGTTAGTGGGTTTATCTATTTTATCTGCATTGCCAGCAATTCATCTCTAAGCGCAGGCACCGTCAGTTTTCTCGTGGCTGTGAATCCGCTTTATGTTCTGGCCTATAGTTGGGTAACAGGAAAAGAAGCCTTCACCCGCAACGCGCTGCTTGGCAGCATGCTTTCTATCGCAGGGGTTGCCATGCTGACCATTTACCGTTCTGGTATGCAGGTGGAAGTGCATAGCCTGTATGCGCTGCTTTCGGGTGCGTGTTTTGCCGGATATTTGGTGCTGCAAAAACCACTGGTAGGCCGCTACCATATGGAACGGCTTGGCACCTACACCACGATTGCTGGTGGCATCACTTTACTGCCACTAGCCATCATGCATGGCGGCGAACTGGCGCATGCGCCGTTCTGGCCAGCAGAAGCGGTGATGTTGTTTATGGCCATCGCCTCGACCTGTATTGCGTTCATCATCTGGGCGTATCTGATGACCCATCTCTCGCAGATTCAAACTGCAAGCCTCGGCTATATGCTGCCATTTTCGGCATCGGTTTCGTCGATTTTCATCCTTGGCGAAATGCTGCCACTTTCCTCGTGGCTCGGTGGTGGCCTGATTCTGCTGGGTATGGTGGCCATTAACTGGCACCGGTTTAAGCGCCAAATACCTTCCGCGGCCTGACGAAATCGCCTTGCTTTTGCGTGGAATTCCGCTACATCTGCCTAAAAATTAGGCACACCAATGACTCTGCAAGCCATCACATCCCCTATGCTATCGGCCAATATTATTGTGCTCGATGATGACCCAGCGATTCTGACCGTGCTTTCGCGCGCACTTAGCAAAGCGGGGTATCAGGTACGTACCACCACCGAAGTTTCCGAAGCCACTGCATGGATAAAATCGGGCGGTGGGGATGTAGTGGTCACCGATGTAACCATGCCCTCCGGCAACGGTCTCGATGCGCTGAAAGAGTGGCAACGCCTGCGCCCCGGCTTACCCGTGGTCGTAATGAGCGCGCATAATATGTTGCTCAATGCCGCACGCGCGCAAGAACTTGGCGCCCGCACATTTTTACCCAAACCGTTTGATCTGGAAGTGCTGATCAACAGCGTTGGGCAAGCACTTTCACAACACACACCACCCGCTGCCGCACAGCATGATGGCGTGCTGCGCATTAGCAGCGATGTGGTGTTGGTGGGTGTTTCCGAAGCCATGCAAGATATTTACCGCACGCTCACACGGTTGATCAGTAATGATCTCACCGTCATGATCACTGGCGAATCGGGTACCGGCAAAGAACTTGTGGCGCGTGCATTGCATTTACTGGGTAAGCGTAAAGCCGCACCGTTTGTTGCGCTTAACATGGCAGCCATTCCGAAAGAGCTGATGGAAAGCGCCTTATTTGGCCATGAAAAAGGTGCGTTTACCGGCGCGCATCAACGGCAAATGGGGGCGTTTGAACGCGCGCAGGGCGGCACGCTGTTTTTAGACGAAATTGGCGATATGCCACTCGATGCGCAAACGCGCTTGCTGCGCGTGCTGCAGCAGGGTGAATTTTCGCCGGTAGGTAGCCCGCGCACCATTCGTACCGATAGCCGTATCATTACCGCTACCCACCATAATCTGCAGGAACGTATTGCGCTTGGCGCCTTCCGCGAAGATTTATTTTACCGCCTGCATGTAGTGCCGATTACCATGCCTGCGCTGCGCGACAGGCGTGAAGATATTGCCTTGCTGGTGCAGCATTTTCTGGCGCGTGCCACCACGCGCAACCTCACGCCATGCCGTTTCAGCAGCGAAGCCATCCAGTTGCTTGAACAGCATCATTGGGCCGGGAATATTCGTGAGCTCGAAAACGTGATTTACCGACTTTGTGCACTGTATGGCGGCACCAGTATCGATGCAGGCACTCTGCGCGAACAATTGAACGCGAAACCCTCGCACACGCTGCCTACAGAAACCGAGCCGCAATCTATCAGCACCCCCGGCATGGAAGAAGATATTCGCCGCCACATACGCGGCTATTTCGATGCGCATGAAGGCAAACTTCCTGCCGCAGGATTATACGATCGACTGCTACCGCATTTTGAAAAACCACTCCTTGAAATGTGTTTGCGCGCTTGCGGCGGCAACCAAATAAAAGCAGCAGAAACGCTGGGCATTAACCGTAACACACTGCGCAAAAAACTGCGCGATCATGGGCTCGATGCAAAACGCCTGATGCGCGAGGGCAGCGCATGACATTTCTTTCCGAAACCTTAAGCAATCATCCGCTCGAGCGCTTAATGCTGCCGCCTAACCGCAAACGCTGGGCACAACGCCTGTTCTGGGCAAGCATTGTGTGTCTGGCGATATTGCTGGTGATTGTGTTTACGCATATTGGCGGCAGCCAACAACATGTGAGCCCCCGACTTTTCGTGTTGCTCATGCTCACCACACTTGCAATGCTGCTGGTACTGGCGATTATTGTGCTGCGCGATGCCTACCGGCTGTGGAACAGCACTAAAGAAGGTGTGATGGGAACCCGCCTGCAACGGCGCATTCTCACCATGTTCTGTGCTGTCAGTGTGTTCCCTACAGTGATTGTGGCGCTGTTCTCGATTCTGTTTTTCAATATCGGCGTAAAAAACTGGTTTGATCAGCAGGTATCGCAATCGCTTGAGGCATCGCAAACCGTTGCCGAAGCCTACCTGAATGACCACAAAAATGCCATCCGCACCGATGCCAGCGTGATTGCCGAAGAAATTCGCAAACAGCTGCCGGTGCTTGGCGTAAACCCCGCACTCTTCGAACAGATTCTTACCATTCAAGCCGGGTTGCGTAATATCAGTGAAGCGATTATTTTTGATCATACACGCGTAATTGCGCGCACGGCACTTTCGTTCTCGCTCATTTTCGAGCGCATGCCGGAAGTGGTGCTCGACCGCGCCGATGAAGAGCATATCGTGATTCTCTCGCAGGATGATGATAAAATTCAGGGCGTGGTGCGCCTCATGCAATCACCGGATTTGTATTTACTGGTCACTCGGCAGGTGGACCCTACGGTAATTGGGCATATGCAAACCGCACGCGATAGCATTGTGCGTTACCGTAGCCTTGAGCGCGATATGTCGGCGATGCAGCTGCAATTTTCGCTGACCTTTGGCATGATGGCCTTACTGCTTCTGCTAACCTCTATTTGGGCAGGCATGCGCCTTTCGGTGCGTATCATTGCACCCATTGCGCAGCTTAGCCGCGCCGCCGAACGCGTACGCGCAGGCGATTACACCACCAAAGTTCCCGAAGGCCCCGCACACGATGAAATTGCCAATCTCGGTCGCACCTTCAACCGCATGACCGAACAACTGCAAACTCAGCGCAGCGAAATTATTGAATCGGCAAACAAGCTGGTGCAGGCACAGCGCAGTGCCGCCTGGGCCGATGTGGCGCGGCGCATTGCGCATGAAATTAAAAACCCGCTAACGCCGATTACGCTTTCTACCGAGCGCTTGCGCAAAAAATATATCGAACAAATTACCGACGATAAAGAAGGCTATCTGCGCTACCTTGATACCATCTCGCGGCATGTACGCGATATCGGTAAAATGGTCGAAGAGTTTGTAAATTTTGCGCGCCTTCCCACTGCTGTACTCAAGCCAGAAAACTTGAATATGCTGGTACGTAAAACGGTGTTTTCCGAACAAACCACCAACAGCAATATCACCTACACTATGCAGCTGCCAGAGCCCCCCATTACCCTTGAATGCGATGAGCGTTTATTATCGCAAGCGCTGCTTAATTTGCTGAAAAATGCTGCCGAGGCCTTTGAATCGCTGCCAGCCGAACACCCTCGTACCATCACGCTTTCGTGCGAAGATTTGCCTGAATCGGTGCTGCTTACCATTCGCGATTCTGGCCCCGGATTTCCCCCCGATAAATTATCGCAACTCACCGAACCCTACGTGACCACGCGCGCAAAAGGTACCGGGCTTGGGTTAGCGATTGTGAAAAAAACCATTGAAGATCATCGCGGTGAACTCATCTTGCGTAACCCCGTAGATGGTGGCGCAGAAGTGCTGTTACGCTTCGCCAAAGCAGTATTGGTGTGAGGGCAAATA
>JBILFK010000103.1:0-5731 GCA_044351685.1 Rickettsiales bacterium
GTGAAAAATGCGCTGGATTACTAGGCGTATCCTTGCTTTATGGCAACTCAAATGTTGCCCTTTTCCCCAGATGCACCGAATAAAAACCGCGTAAAACCAACCCCACAGCTCGATTTTAGCGAAAAGGAGATGGTAGAGCGGCTGTTATACCGCGATGCGCACTTGCTTATTTTCAACAAACCTGCGGGTATTGCGGTGCATATTGGCGCGAACGCGCCTGTATCGATTGAGCAGTTTTTTGGGCATTTGCAGTTTGGGCTACCTAAGCCGCCAGTGCTGGCGCACCGCTTAGATAGGGAAACATCGGGCTGCCTAGTGCTGGGCAGGCACCGGCAGGCAACCGCAAAGCTTGGCGAATTATTCCAACATAACAAGGTGCAGAAAACCTATCATGCATTAGTGGTAGGCGCGCCAGAAGTGCCGGAAGGAATTATCAATCGCCCCATCTTAAAAAGCGGGCAGGGTAGCCGCTGGCGCATTACGCTGGATGATGCAGGGCAACCCGCTGTTACCGAATATCGCGTGCTTGCAAAGGGCGAGGGGGTTAGCTTACTGGAGCTTAGGCCACATACCGGACGCACGCATCAGCTGCGTGTGCATTGTGCGTATGGGCTTGGGTGCGCCATTATCGGTGATCCATTTTATGGTACAAAAGAAGGGGTGTTTTCAAATCGCGAAGCCAACCTGATGCTGCATGCAAGCGAAGTGCAGATTCCCTATGATATGAAAAAACCGATGATTCACGCGGTAGCGGCGTTACCCGAGCATTTTGTTGCCATGGCAGAATATGCGGCGGTGAAAATTACGCCGCTGCAGCAGCAGAGCTCTCTGCATACGGCGTAGCAATCGCCTCAAGCCAGATATCGACTTCTTCTAGAAAGCGGCGCCAATCACTGGGGTACATATCGGGGTTATAATTTTCGCGCTTCAAGGCTTCTTGCATGGCGATCAGTGTTACTAAATCCATGGTGCTACTGCTCACCGCATTGAACACGCGACCGATATATTTTTTAATGTTGTGGTGCGCATTCATATCGAAAAAACTATGAAACTCTGGCGAGCTTAAATGCGGTAATGCGCGCGCCATGGCTTTTAGCTGTTCAAGCGCAAGCGGTTTTACTTCCTGCCCATAGCGATTCACATTGGTGAGATGCTTGGGTTTGCCTTCTTTAAGCACCACCGCCATCACTTCGTGCATGCTTAACGTTGAAAAAATCAAGCCATTAAAGCGATGCTTATAATGCGTCGCGCGTGAACCGTTATGTAATTTATTGGAACGGATAAGCGCATTCAGCAATTCTTTTCCCGCAAGACAGTGCCCGTTGACTGGGGCATATTTAAAATCGTAAAGCGCCTGCCAGGTAACGGGGGTGAACATGTGTTTTTTTCGCACGGCAATGACCATTGCTTCAAGCAAGGTTGCAACCGGCAAACTATCCAGCGCTGGCATACCCAGCCGCCCGGCGATTAAATTATCGGCATGGCTCATTTCTGTGGGGGAAATATCAAAGCGGTTTAAATCGAAACCATACGCTTCCATGCGGATCGCCAGATATTGCATGTAGTAATTGCCAATAAGCGAGTTGAGGCGCGATTCAACTTCAATCTCGCTGCAGCCAGGGCGTGCAATGGGCTGCGACACAAAAAATTGTGCAGCGGGGCGAGAATATCCAAAGGATATAAGTGTGTCTACTAGCGAGCTCATATAGTTTTTTTTTGGTTTTATTGTTTTAATTATTTAATTTATTTTATCTGCTTTTAATCAATAAACAGTTAAAAAAGTCCTAACAATTTTAGACAAATCGTTGCTAATGCATCTCCGCATACACTTCTTGTTAATGCTGTGTTGTTAAATACACAGTCTATTTTAGATAAAAAAAAGGCGGCTGACTCCACATAATGGAGCACATAAAGCATTATATTCTAGTAGGTTAGAGTTTACTCGCCCTGACTGGCACTAAATCCTGGTTTGCCATCGAACGTATACAGTGTTTCGATTTTTAGGAAATCCACCCCGGCATCGGTTGCCCGCGAAAGTAAATCAGAAATATCTTTTAGCATGGGCGTAATTCCCTTTTGTGGCAGGAAGCGCGCGCGAAAACGATCCGTGACATCCATCTCCGTGATAATATCTGGCCATACTTTTAAGCCTTTGCACGAAAGCATCTGCAGTTCTAACGCAGGTGTTGAAAGCGTTGCCAGCAATTCACCCAGTGCCGCGACTTCTTTGCCATACCAATGCACGAATAAATCAAGGCCCACGAGCTCACGCTTTTCGGTTTCTGCGGCCATGATCGCGTGAATTTCAACATTGCCCTTACCTTGACGGTAGCGTGCGGGGCGGAACGTGTGCGGCTCGTTGCCTAAGCGCTCAATTACGGCGGCGGCAAATTCTTGTGTGCCAACTTTTTGCTTGGTCATATCGCTGACGATATCGCCCGTGTGTACGCCATCTTCGATGGTGGCAAGCCATGCGTTCTGAATCAGGTTCGCATGTTCGGCCATGCCTAAATGCGCCAGCATCATGATAGCGCCGTGCAGCAGGCCCGAAGGGTTCGCGATGTTCTTACCCGCAATATCGGGAGCTGAGCCGTGGATTGCCTCGAACATCGCGTATTTTGCACCGATGTTAGAAGAACCAGCCAAACCCACCGAACCCGAAACTTCGGCTGCGATATCAGAAATAATATCGCCGTAGAGATTTTCAGTTACGATCACATCGAAGAGATGCGGCTTGCTGGCAATACGCGCCGAACCGATATCGATAATGTAATGCTCGTTTTCAATTTGCGGGTATTCTTTGGCCACCATATCGAACATGCCGTGGAACGCGCCATCGGTAAGCTTCATGATGTTGTCTTTCGACATGCAGGTCACTTTTTTACGGCCATTTTTCACGGCATATTCAAACGCGAAGCGCATAATGCGCTCGGTGCCGGAACGTGTAATCATTTTTACGCTCTGGAAGGCATCTTGCGTTTGGCGGTATTCGATACCGGCATAAAGATCTTCTTCGTTTTCGCGCACAATCACCATATTCATGTTGGCGTGCATGGATTTGACGAAGGGGTGAAAGCTGGTGCAGGGGCGCACGTTGGCATAGAGGCCCAGTGATTTCCGCATCGTCACGTTCAGTGATTTATAGCCGCCACCTTGCGGGGTGGTGATGGGGGCTTTGAGCAGAATGCCCGTGCGGCGAATCGATTCCCATGCTGCAGGTGGAATGCCGGTGGTGACGCCTTTTTCATAGAATTTCTGGCCAACCTCGATGGTATCAATAATCAGCGGCACTTTGGCTTCAGCCAGAATTTTCAGTGTTGCTTCCATAATTTCAGGGCCAATACCATCGCCGTAGGCAACGGTAATAGGCTTCGCTTGTGGGTTTTTATTCATTTGAACAACAGCTGACATAGGTATCTCCATCCATGCGTGTAACATAGCCATAGCGAGAATGCTTGGCTAGGATTTCGCGCCTTGATTAGCAGGATAATGCTTATTTTTTCGTGAACGTTACTTTTGGGTTGCTTGGCGCCGCTATTCCTTTTTCCAAGTGCGTGGTGGCTAGGCGGCAATGGTGGCGCCGTGTCCGGCTTTGTTTTTCTCAAGGGTATCGAATATATTTTCAGCGGCTTGCCTGCCTGTTTCCATCGCACCGTGCACCTGCGTTGCCTAGCCACCTGTGGCGCATGCTTCGCCTGCGAAGAAAATTTTATTATCAATCGGCTTGAACATCTCGGCGCGGGCATTCGCTGCCCCCACGACTGGAACACTATAGGCGCCACGCGCGAATTCATCTTTGTACCATGTGGTGAAATGGGCGTTTTTAATATTGCCCGCGGCAATTTTGCCTAAGCCCTCCACCTCTTCAAAAAAGGGCAGAATATAGTTTACAGCTGCGGCGGTGCGGTCGGCTTCTGGTTCGATTTTTTCAATTTCGATAGATTTTTCTCCCCCCAGAAACGCCACAATCTGGTTTTTACCTGCCGGACGCGCAAGAAAAAACATGCTGCCAAGCCCGCGGCGCATGATTTCATAATGCTGGTTATCTTCGATACCTAAGCGCTCCAAGAAACCATCGGGAAAATTCAGAATCACTTTGTTCATTGCCCCTGAGGGAAGTGCTTTAATGGCATCGAGTTTAGATTGCGGGAAGCCTTCCAGCTTTATTTCAAATGCATCGCCTTTATGATTTAGCACACTGGGCGGAATGGTGCATAATACATGGTTGGCGCGAATTTTCTTTGATGTACCATCAGGCGCAACAATGCCAACTTCAGAAGTTGCAAAGCCTTTCTTGATAGAAGTGACACGGCTTTCTAAGCATGTGTGGCCTTTAATAGTTTCGCCCATTTCCTGAATGAGGTTGCCGTGCCCTTCGCGGTAAAGCAGGCCAGAGGCCAGTGAAAATACTTTCAGTGATTCGGCGACCGATACCTTTTCAATATCGCTTCCGGTCGATTCCCAGCCGAATTCTATATCGACAACCCATTGTAAAAAACCATCGATATTTTCTTCTTTTATCAGGCGCCTTTTGGCTTCGCCTACGCTCATGTCGCCATGTTTTTTTACTAAGTTTTCTAACATGCCGAAAACCTTGTTCAGATTTCCGAGGTAACGATCACGAGGCACATGTTGCCCATCGCAGTAGATTTTAGAATTTTGGCGATCGTAACTAAGCGTGTAACCGCCTTTTTGTGCTGGGGTTAGCAAGCCAGCCTGAACGTTAGCCATTTCACTTACATGGGCGCCGCCTTCTTTAAGGCTTGGATCGTTAATATGTGTCCAGGCCGCGCCAAGATCCCCAAATTCCGGGTGCGTGTGCACACGCCCACCCATACGGTCACGCCCTTCCACCACCAGAATGTTGGTGCAGCCCTTGCCGAGCAATGTTTTGGCCGCAGAAATACCGGCAGGCCCTGCACCTAAAATCACCGCATCGTAGGTGTGCGTTTCATCAATATCTGAAAATGCCACGGTGTTTGACATGGCAATAGTTTACCATGCGCCTATGGGCCGATGTATGACGGTTAAATGAAATCTCCTGCTATGTTGCAAGCGATTGTTTTATAGCGCTAATTGCGGACTCCAGCTTGTCGCCTTCCGGCCCACCTGCTTGGGCAAAATCGGGCTTGCCGCCACCACCCTGGCCACCCACCGCCGCCGAGGCGGCGCGCACAAGGGCAGGGGCATCGGCTTTGGTTTCTTTGCCAACGGCCACGATAATGTTGGCTTTACCCTCAAAATTCGAGGCTACCACCACCACGCTATCGGCATATTTTTGCTGGTAACCTTGCGCAATATCGCGCAGCGATTTCGCATCCAGCTCATCGAATAAACGGCTGACAAGTCTCACGCTACCAATCTGCTCAGAGGTGGGTTCGCTGTTGCCGCCACCACCACCCATGGCCAGTTTTTTCTTGGCTTCGGTGAGTTCTTTTTCAAGCTTTTTCTTTTCCTCCTGCAGGCTCGATACTTTTTCGGCGACATCTTCGGGCTTAATTTTCAAATCCAGCGCGATGGATTTGAGGGTGGCATCTTGCCCGCTAAGGTAAGCAAAGGCACCTGCTTGGGTAATCGCCTCGATACGGCGAACACCGGCAGCCACGGCGCCTTCGGAAGTGATTTTGAACAGGCCAATATCGCCCGTGTGCGCCACATGTGTGCCGCCGCATAATTCCACTGAAAAATTGCCCGAACCCATGCTCAGCACGCGCACTTCATCGCCATATTT
>JBILFK010000104.1:0-5727 GCA_044351685.1 Rickettsiales bacterium
ATTTCCCTCTGGTTTTTTCAATACACCAGATGCCACGTGCGCGTGCGAAACTGTAGGTCTTCCTCCACTCATACCGGAATTATAACAAATTGTGAGGATAGTGAAGTTGAAGCTTTTATGACAATTCCGCTATGAAGGAAGGGTTTAGGCCATTTGTTGCTGCTTCTGGCCTTCGATAGTGCCTTGATGCTCAACGCTGCTAAGTGCAGCGGCTGAGGGTGCTGCAGCATTGGCTGCGGCAGGCAATGCCACTTTAGTGGCGGGGCGGGCATGCACGATGTCTGCTGCCGAAACCTGATTCACAGTAGCTTTTTCATCGGCCTGCTGGGCAGTGATTTCGCGCAAGACTTCTGTTTGCTTTGCCTTGTGTTCTGCTTTGGCTTTTTCTTCAGCTTCCTGCTGTTTTTGGGCAATATCGCGGCTTAATGCCACCATGGCTTCCGGGTCAGCGATCGTATGTATAATCTGTTTGCTCGATAAATTGCGCGCCACCAGTTCACGGGCAATGAGCGGTGAAAACTTATTATCCGCGCCGCTATGGCGGGCAATGCCGGGTACCGCTGCCATCAGTTGCTGCACCAGTGCTATTTTATCTGCTGGTGCCAGCGGTTGGCCAGTTTCTTCCGATTTCTTCAGCATCGCATAGGCATTTAGCGTCTGATTCTCGGGAATCATCATCTGGCCAAGTGCAGGCAGTGCCATTTGGCCTGCCATAATCGGCAGCAGCGGGCTATGCAGATCAAACATCGCATCTTTATTCTTGCCGCTCGATACCATACCCGTACTGCGCAAGGTGCCCGCCAGAAGCAAATCACCCGCCGTATAGGTGGCCGAAGAAATCACCCGCCCACGCGCCTGCTTCTCGTACATCACACTGGCTTCATGAATCAGCGGGTGCGCATTCGCGCCAAACATCATGTCATCGGTTACCTGATCTGCCGAAACACCGTAAACATCTGCCGCCATATCGCGCAACGCGCGTTTGCCAAGTTTGTTATCGCGTTTGGTAGTCAGCCACGATGCCGCAATCCCTGCAGCAATACCAACACCGACAATCGCATTAAATACACTAACACGCCCGGCAAGCTTTGGCAGTTTGCTGAGTGCCGAGCCAAGCCCTTTGCTTGCTGATTTAAAACCCGCATGGCCATTTTTAGCCAGCATGTTTACTTTGGCTTCCTGCAGCGACTGCGCCATACCGCGCACCGATTCATAATGCCCGCGCGCTACTTGCGCGGCTTCTTTTGTGGCGGCGGTATTGGCCTCATGCAAAAAGCCCATGGCCGTATCCTGCAGATGCTTAATTTGCGTATCGAAGGCACTCACATTCGTGGAATCACGCAGCGCCCCAATACCGCTGATATTTACCCCCGGAACCGTAGCGCCCGCTGCGGCACCCGTGCCCGCCTTCAGGCCAATCCCAAACAGCCCACTCTTGTTTTCAACACCGATCACATTGTTGATAAACACGTTTTGCTTATTCGCCGTTACACCTTCGCGCCAGTTGGCAATCGCCCGAATGGGCTTGCCAATCGCGCGGCCAATCGATGTATCATCGAATGCGTGCAGTGCCTTGCTAAGGCTGTTACCAATGCCACCAAAAAGTGATTCGCCAGAAGTCGAGGCCGCTTTTATTTTCCCCGGAATTTTAGCGGCGATTCTGTCGGCTTGTGCATCATCACCGGCTTTGCGCACCAGCTCTTCGGCATTTTTGGAAAACTCTAAGCCAAATTGGTCAATCTTGCCAATCTCGGTGTTATGCATCGCGTTAATGGGCGATCGCAGCCATTTATCAACAAATGCCGTGCCACTCTTGAACTTAAACAGGCTAAATACTTTACCGAGACCAAAGGCAGCAATACCGGTAACCATGTCCGCCATGAACATGCCCATGCCGGCAGAATAGGTTTTTTCTAACGCCTGAATTCTCCGGGCTTCTTTATCATCTGAAATTTGATCAACAGTCGGAATAGTCGGCGGGTTAACGGCAAGCTCCGTTCCCAGCCCCGATGCAACAGGGTTGCTACGCCGACCAAAATTGTTTGGCGCCCCAGAAGATTTCAACTGTTTTTGTATCGTTGCCATATAGTTTTCCACCCTAATTCTAACAAAATCTTGTTAGGGGGTGCGTTAAGCTTTTATGACATTAACGTTGGTAAAAGGCGCCCTATGCAGGCACTGCAAGCCCTTCATCATGGCTTGCGGCTTCACGGCGTGATGTTACGCGCGAAGCATGGTCACGGCTAGGCTTCTCTTTAGAATCTGCCGATTTTTCATCAGAAGCGTCATCCTCTGCGCGTTCTAACGTGGTTTCTTTATCTTCGTCTGTTTCTTTCGCTGCTTTCGAAGCAGGCTTATGGTTAGGCGTTGCCTTCATTTCATCATCGGCTGCGCTGATATCATCGCGCTTCAGCGGCGTTTTCGGTTCTTCTGTATCGGTTTTTTCAGGCGTCGCTACGCTGGGGGCTTGCATTGCCACCGTCCCTTGCGAGATAATTTGGCCCAGATACTGCTTATCGCCCTGAACTTTATTCACCACCGCATTGGTGACAACGCGTTCAATCCCCACCGTATTGGCAGGGTTTGCACGGTATTCATGAATAGCTTTTTCGCCATCACGTTTCACATGGTCAGCCACAGTGCGCAGCTGCTTAATCTCTTCTTCTGCTAGTCCAAGATTCTTCAATGCGGCATCTGGCTGCGCCGATAGCCCCATCACAATTTGCGAGAGCTTTTGCTCATAAAGTTTCTGGGTCGCTTCACGGGTGGATTTAATTTTTGCATCGTCCATGCCCGATTCTCTAAGCGCAGAATCCGGAATCATCGAGGCAAACATCAATTTCTCATCGCCATCCAAAATTTGCAGCGCCTCTTTCAAGTCACGCTTGCTGAAGGAAGACTCCGCAAAATATTCTTTGGCATCGACCTGCAGATAATTCAGCGCATGGCCTGACATTTTTTCGATCACCGCCTTCACTTCCGAAGGCTTGTTCAGGGCACGGCCTTTATTCTTCACCACGTAACCTTCACCGGCCAGGCGGGCAATCGACATAACCGCTAAGTCGCCACGTTTAATGGCCTGGGCAATCGATTCCGATATTTCCAGAAGCTGCGGATCAAGCGCACTGCGCAACTGCGAATATTCGCCGTCGATGCCTTCCATGTCGCGCTGGTGCTGGCGGAAAATTTCAGCGATATACTCAGCCATCGGCTTCGAATCACCCTTGCCGGGCAAACTAAAGCTATCGGTGCCCTTGCCATCCTTAAAGCTGACATCGCGCACCTGATCATCCAGATGCATGATCATTTCGAGTGCCGAATAAGGCTGGCGTTTTTTCTGATGCGCCTTCTTGCTATCTTCGTTAATCGCTTCCGCAATCTGAGGGGCAACACCAGAGACAAAGGGTAACAATGAACTTGCTTGTATGCCACTTGCATTCATGGGCACATGCTCAAGGTTTCCAGAACGCCACAAGCTAGTCACAGCATTCGGTGCGTTTGAAAATACTAACTTCACAGTATCATCGCTTAGATTTGCTTGGAAATCCGATTGCATACGTCTGCGGTGGGCGTAGAGCACTTCGTTATCTTCCTTACGAATGCTCATGAAATTATCAAAGCTGCCATTGCCTTTTATCTCTTCCAGCAATGGCTTCAGTTTTTTGCTGATAGCTTTTTTCTCTTTATTGAATTTGCGGAAACTGCCGAACATGTCACCGAAATAAGGCAAGGTCGCAATTCCAAGCGTTACAGCAGTTGCTGCAGCCGATGAGGCAAATTTTAATCGGTTGTAATCATGAATATGGGGCGCGCCCAGATCTCTAAATTTCTTGAAGAAGAATCGTTGCGTAAACCCAGAAGATGCCTCTGCAACACCAGACCAAACACCTTGCAATAAACCGCGCACTGTCGGTGAGTTCGCAGGAATAATGCCTAAAAATTTACGGTCATCCGCATCCAGCTTATCATCACGCTGGCTTTCTTTCGCAATACCCTCCTTAATGCGCGACGAAAACGCGTCTGCGCTTACTCCGAGTACTGTGGCGTTTTGTGCGGTATCACCCATTCAAAAAATACACTCCTACAATGGGTAGTGTACGTGAAACGGGCAAATTTATGTGTGACATTTCCATGAAGCTTGTCGGAAATTGTCATCAATTTGTCATATGCAGTTGAGTTGCTAAGCAAAGATGCTAAACAAAAATTATCAGCGTAAAGGGGCTCTCTATGCATAGCCGAATGAAATTTCATCTCATCGCCATCACTGCCATTTGCCTCACTGTGGTTGTGGTCTTCAGTATGCGTAACCCCCCGGAAGAGGCCGTAAGCCAAGCACAACCTTTAAGCTCGCACTTTATTATTATTCACTCGGCAACATGGGGCATGAACTGCAATCAAATGGTTGCCCAAACTATTGAAAAACATAGGCTTCTTGCAGAAAAAGCGGCTAAGCAACCCCCTGCTACCCCTGCGAATTCCCCAACCAAGCCAGCTGTTGCGCCTGTAAAACCCACCATGGCTCAGGAAAATAATGCGCTAATGGCGCTCACGAACCTGTGTAACAACAAAGAAAAATGCACTTTTAAGCCAACCGGCGAACTTTTTGGCACCTTAGGCGTTCGCTGCTACAAGGATTTAGAAATCGCCTATCGCTGCTTCGAGGTCGATCGTATCCGTTACGCTTCCGGTAAAGAAGATAAAGAACTCACGATCGATTGCAGCATTCCTGCCAACGCACCGCAGCCATGATGAATGCGCGCAGCCTATGGTGGCCAGTGGCTGCCTGCATTATTTTTTCTGCGGGTATTTTTACCGGGCAAACGCTTCCTGCCTTTATTGTACAGCCTCCAAAGCCTGAAGCGGTGATAGCACCACCAAAAACGATCGCTGCCCCTAAAACAATCGCCCCATTAAGCCGTAAGGTACCAAGTGTGCCAAAAAATCTTACGCCAGATAGCTCAGCCGATTCCCAAATTCTTGAACTTTTCCTGCCCGATGATACGCAATTAGCCACCATGCACCAGCAAGCATCGCTTGATGCACAGATCGAGCATATCATGGCCATGAGTTATGTCTTGGTGAACTGCCACCAGATGCAAGATGCCGAATACAATCAAACCTATAATAAAATTCTGCGCTATCTCGCGCAGCAGAAATCCGCTGTTCCTGCCGAACAGCGTGCCTCAGAAGCAGCCAAACGCGCGATAGCAAGCTACACGTTAATTTACCGCCATGTCGATTGCGCTGACCCTGCGCTGCCTCGCATCAACGAAAAACTGGCATTCTGGCGCAAATAACAGCTATACGAATGTTTGTGTCATCACCCCGCGTGATTGTAGTGTGGCCAGGTAGCGAAGCGCATCCGCATCTTCGCCGCGCTCTTCGTAACTAGGAATAAAAAATTCGCCTTCTGCGGTGCAGCTACCGCTAAATGTAATCTGGCAACGCAGCGCGGCGCCTTGTAAAGCGGCTTTGCGCAATCTCAGCATCGCTGGTTCTGGCGTGATAATTCCTTCAATTTCCAATCGCAATTGCCGCCCGGAAATCTGCTGCAAGCTTTGCCATGGCGTTGCTGCCACATGATTAATTTCACGATACTCGTTGATAACGCTGCATAAACGCAGCGTTACACCCTGTAACAACTGCAAATCCGTATCCGGTGCTTGCAACAGTGCAATTTTCAATAGAAGTGCGTTCGATGAATACATATTACCCCGCACTTACTAG
>JBILFK010000105.1:0-5723 GCA_044351685.1 Rickettsiales bacterium
CTGAGCGCACGCACTACGCCGACGAAGCGACCGTTCAATCTCAGCGCATTATGCGCTATGTACAAAAAACACTGCTGCCAGAAATGCAAGAGCTGAACGGGCAGATCTTAGGTTACATGCAGCGTATTAAGGCGCATGCAAGCCATGTACCCGGGTCTGCGCCGGGGTTACCCGCGCCAAGCGGACAGGTGATAAGCTGGCCCAAAGAAAATGAAACCGATTTACCTGAAAAGCTTGATAGCGCAGATCTTATGCATGCCGTAGCCACCGGTAAGCTCATTACTAATGCAGAATTTAGGGCAATGCTTATGGCGCGAGAATTAGAGCGAACTGAGCTTCCCGGCGGCAAAAAGCGCTAGTGATGTAGCCAAGCATTTCTCAGAATCATTCCAGATTTTTGCACTTCTTAGTAAATTATTAAGCATTTTAGCTTAATTGTAAGGGATAACCTATGGAGCGCTATGTCAGGCACTACGCGACAGGCTTTAGATAATAACGAAGACCAAAGCTGGGGAAGGTTTGCTCGTGCGCGTGCCTATGAACATCGATTAGATGAATTAGCCGGTGATTTTGATGCCGACATACAGCGGCATTTTCGTAAGCGCTGGCGGTTTGAAAATGGCGCGGGTGATGTAGGGGCGCAAGCCATTGTTGTGGGGCAAACCAGCACGATTTCTCGCGTGCTTTCAGCGAATCGTGATCAGATTTCTCCCAATGTCAATTTACAATTACTGCAATCGATTATGTATCTTGAAAATTGCTATAACGGCACGCCACAAATTGTAGAAAACGCACGCACTGGAATGACTGTAACTGCAGGCGCAGGTTCTGCGGGCACGGTTTGGGGAGCGCTCACGGGCAATATTCCGTTAACCGTAGGTTCAGCGATTGTAGCGGGTGCATCGGCTATTGGCCTTCGGCTTACACGTGAAGATTCTGTTTTGCCTATGAATGTCGATTTTAATCGTTGGAAAGATGTATTGGGGGCGGCGGAACCGGCCATTACCAGTGCCGAGCAAATTACTGGGCGCGGCAACGAAGTAGATAATATTCGCGCAGCGGCGCTTATTTTAACGCATTTAGATAGGCAGATTCCCGCTGAAATCACTGGCGATATGCGCACTGCATTATTGACAAGCCTCTATGCTAACACCGAACTCACGCAGCGCCTTGGCCGCCCAATTATGTATGGCGGAAAGATAGTGGAAATCATGGATAATCTTTATCCGCGCGAAGAAACGATTGCACAATCGCGCGAAACAAACCCAGAATTTGCGGCATTAACGCGTGATGTATCTTCGAATGTAACTATGCCAGCATCCAATGCTGCCTATGTGCCTCCACGAACCAACGATGGCATACACGTTTCGGTATAAGCCATTATTTCATAATCGCATGAAATAACGCCGAATCGGTGCGTGCACGCAACCATGCTTCCACATGTTCAAATGCCTGAAGGTTGCCACTTTCAACGCTTGCCCATTGCCGCACGAACGGAAAAATCGCAATGTCGGCGAAGGTGAGGCGAGGCGCCATAAGGAAGCCTTCGTGGTGCGCAATGCGCGCATCTAAGTCGCCAAGTATCTTTTCACCTTCTAGGTAGTGTGTTTCGCGGTTCGCTTCTGGGTAGCGCGTATGGTATTTATAGCGATCTAAGTGGGTTTTAAAAACCTTGTCGTTTTGCACGATAAGTTGTTCGCAGGCTTCGCGTTCATTTTCGGTGGGCAGCCAATTTTCGGGGTCGTGCTGCGCGAGCGCGTAGCGCATAATATCGAGGCTTTCTTCAAGCACGCGCCCATCAGAAAGCTGCAGCACTGGCACGGTGCCTTTGGGCGAAATGGCCAGCATTTCGGGTGGCTTGTTCTTTAAATTCACTTCGGTAGTTTCATGCGGAATGGCGGCCACATGCAGCGCCATGCGCGCACGCATCGCATACGGGCAGCGCAAAAAACTGTATAAACGAGTGACCTGATAATTCATGCACTACAAAATCACTGAAACGCCGCGAGATGTAAAACAACTTTTTAGAATGGAGCGCCAGCGCGGAAAAACTTCGAACCGGATTTGGGAGTTTATTGTGACTTATCAGGAGTGTTTATCGACCATTTGACGCTCTTGTAGTCTCCAAAATATATGTATGGTTTAAAAACATCAGGAAGTGTTTGTACCGTATTCCAAATAAACATCGAGTTATCGTACATTTTTTTTGGCCATTCTGCGCTTTCTTTTGGATCTGAAGGCCTCTCGCTATATGAAGCAAGCCATGCGTAGCTTTCATTCAATTTTTTAAATAGTAAATATATTTCTACTCCAAATAAAAAGCGGGTTTTATGCCAACCAATTCCTCGAAAACTATTGTCCGCTGCTCTTAGTGCATTTGCAATTTGATCTTTGTTATCTTCTGTCATCACTAATCTGCCCTGTTGGGTAACAATACTGCAATATTCCAAAGTATTTTTATAAACTTCCCAACGCTTATCAAATAAATCTAAACGGAATTTATCTTGGGAAAATTGATACGCCAAGTAACTAAAATGAAGAGTAATGACACTAAAAAAAGTAGCCGGTAGCAGGTCATATCTCTCGACATCAACCAGTAAGATGGACAAGCCTAGTAGTACAAAGGCTAACAAAAGATAAAATCCATTGTGGGCAATATATCTGTCGGCTTTCATTTTCCATTGCTTTATTTTCACGAACATCAGCAACATCCTTTTCTAGAATCGCTTTTCTTTTTGAATTGTCTAATGTCTATGCGATTTTATGCGAATTGGGTATCGGAAACTTATAGCTAACGGCCATTTGCTCGGCCGGAAATGCTCGCGGCGCAACTGCGTTGCTTGCTCCTCGCCCACGCTAAGCACGCTGTGCGCACTAAGCTTAGGGGCGAACCGCCGGTTCGATAAACTGCGCAACCACCACTTACCGCATGCCCGCATGGGCATGCGGTAAGTGGTGCCCCCGGCCGGAATCGAACCGGCACTCGATTACTCGAAACAGATTTTAAGTCTGCAGCGTCTACCAGTTCCGCCACGGGGACATTCACGCATTTCGTATCGCGGTGCGTTTAGAATTGCAAGGGGCTAAGCAGCCGCCGGTTCGGGAAGTATTTCGCCGCCAAGTGCCAGAATCATGGCACAGGCTTCTTCGGCGGCGGCGCTGTTCTTGCTGGTATCGGTAGAACGAAACACCAGCGTGGTAATGCCGCGCCCATCGACAAAGCGTGGGTAACTGCCAATATCCATCTCCGGATAGCGCGCCTGAATTTCGGTGAGGTCTTTCGCTAAGGTGCCTTCGAGCACGGTGGTGGTAATGCTTACCGATTCCACTTTCTTGCCACGCCGCAGGGTTGGGATAACTGCCGCAAGCATCGCCTGCATAATATTCGGTACGCCTGCCATCACGTGCACATTGCCTATAATAAAGCCGGGTGCGGCGCTTACGGCGTTGGGAATCAGCGTTGCGCCTTCCGGCACATCGGCCATACGCAGGCGCGCTTCATTCATGCGCTCGGGCGGAATATAGGCGCGCAATAAGCGTTCGGCTTCGGGGTGGCGAAGCAGGGCTACGCCAAATGCTTTGGCCACGGAAGCGCTGGTAATATCATCGTGGGTGGGGCCAATGCCACCTGTGGTAAATATGTAATCGAAGCTGCCGCGCATGGCATTGACGGTGGTGATGATGGCCGATTCCACATCGGGTATCACACGCACTTCGCGCAGCTCCACACCAATTTCATTGAGAGTAATGGCGATATGGGCGATGTTTTTATCTTGGGTGCGGCCCGATAAAATTTCATTCCCTATAATAATGAGTGCTGCGGTGGGGTTCATAAAACCATTCATAAACCAGCGAAGGCACTTGCGCAACGATGCAGTTGCGCTACTATTTATTCATGATCGATGATTCTGAAGATTACCGCGACACGCGCCCCGTTTCCAAACACACGCCCGATGATTATGCGGCGATGCGTAAATCTGGCGTGCTGGCAGCCAGTATTCTCGATGAAATGTTTGATATCGTAAAACCCGGTATCAGCACCGATGATATTAACACGTATGTACATAAACGCATTGTGGATGCAGGGGCGATTCCGGCGCCGCTGGGGTATCGTGGTTTTCCTAAATCTGTTTGCACTTCGGTGAACCATGTGGTGTGCCACGGCATTCCCGATGCAAAACACAAACTTAAAAGCGGTGATATTATTAATGTCGATGTGACCGTGATTGTCAATGGCTGGCACGGCGATACCAGCCGCACGTATTTTGTGGGCGAGGTGCCAACCAAAGCGCGCAGGCTTACCCAAATTACCTATGAAGCCATGATGCGCGGCATCGAACAAGTAAAGCCCGGCGCCTACACGGGCGATATTGGCCATGCCATTCAAACTTATGCCGAGGCACAAGGGTTTTCGGTGGTGCGTGAATATTGTGGGCATGGGCTGGGGTTGGTGTTTCACACCGCGCCAAACATTTTGCATTTCGGCAAACCCGGCACCGGCACACGTATTGAAGAGGGCATGTTCTTTACCGTGGAACCCATGATTAATGTGGGCAAAGCCGCCACCATTTTAAATAAGCACGATGGCTGGACAGTGACCACCCGCGATAAATCGCTTTCGGCGCAGTTCGAACATTCGATTGGCGTGACCGCCACCGGGTTCGAAATTTTTACGCAATCGCCGAAAGGCCTGCATCACCCGCAATGGTAAGGCCTCGTCCGCAATCTATTCTTATTACTGGTGCTTCAAGCGGCGTGGGCGCATCGCTGGCGGTGGCGTATGCGCGTGAAGGTGTGCGGCTGGCATTAATTGGTAGGCACGTGGAACGATTACAGGCGGTGGCGCAATCGTGCCGCGCACGCGGTGCAGAAGTAGATCTGGCATTTATCGATGTGCGCGATGCGCGAAGCATGCGTGTTTTTATTGAAGCATTTGATGATGCATACCCGCTCGATCTGTTGATTGCGAATGCCGGTGTTTCTGCTGGCACATTGGGCGGCGATGAATCGGAAGATCAGGCGCGCACGATATTCGATGTCAATGTTACAGGCGTGCTCAACACCATTCATCCACTCATGCCGCGCATGAAAAAACGCATGCGCGGGCAAATTGCACTGATGTCTTCGCTGGCCAGTTACCGCGCATTTCCTACGGCGCCTGCCTATTGCGCATCGAAGGCGGCAGTGCGCTTTTACGCGGAAGCATTGCGTGGGCTGCTTGCACCTTACGGTGTGCATGTAAGTGCTATATGCCCAGGGTACATCGATACCCCTATGACACGTGTTAACGGCTTCTATATGCCTGCAATGATGTCTTCGGATATGGCAGCGAAGCGAATTATCTGTGGATTACACAGGCAAATTGACCATATTTCGTTTCCAAGACGCCTTGCATGGCCATTGTGGATTCTTAGTTTTTTGCCATCGCGCATCACAAATTTTATTTTTGATAAACTGCCTTCAAAGCCGCATTTTAACTAGTATTTTTTGATATTTAAAAATCGAATTTTTCTTCGCTGCATGCGCGTCTGCGCGTGTGATTCTTTAAAATGCAAGAAAAATAATAATCAAAAAACCGCATTTTTCTGCGCCTTTGCGCGTTTTTGTTGTTTACAGCATGTGAAAAAAGTGATTAATCACATCTCGTTTGCAGCGAGGGTTTGCCTTGGTGAAATGGACATTCGACGCGTTAAACTTTCTCTAAGTTCTGACGAATTGCTCCT
>JBILFK010000202.1:0-5701 GCA_044351685.1 Rickettsiales bacterium
GAGAATGCGCATGCAGTTAGCGACTGATTTTTTTGGCGTTCATCCATGTATTATAGAGGGTGCCTGCCAGAATCAGCAGCGCACCTGCCAATGTCCAGGAATCGACGAGTTTATCGTACACCGCATACGAAAGAATGGTCGAGAAAATCAGCGCTGCAAAGTTAAGCGGAATCACCACCATATAGGGCACTTTGGCAATCGCTTTGCTCACCAGAATTTGTGAGGCATAGGAAAGCACGCCAATAATCACCAGCCACATCCAGCCTTCCGACGAGGGCGTTTGCCAATGCGAAACACCGGCAGGGATAGAAAGCACGGTGGTCATGGCCAGCATGTAAAACGCAATATGCTGTGGCGATTCGGTCGAGGAAAGCAGCTTGATAACAATGCCGCAGAACGAAAAACCAAACGCCGCACCGAGCACATATAGCACACCGGGGCTAGCGGGCAACATGCCGGGGCGGGTAATAATCAGCACGCCCACCACACCGATCAGCAGCGCAATCCAGGTGTGCGGATAGCTTTTTTCATTGAGCACCAGAATGGTCAGCACCACCGCAATAATCGGCGAAATGAAATTCAGTGCCGTATGCATGGGCAGCGTAAAATTATCACTCAGATAGCTGAGCGAGAAAATTGATAACATATACGCACCATATTCGAGTAAGGCGCGCAGTGTATAATGCTTCATGCGGGTAGTTTTCAGGCCGCTAATGCCCTGCTTCAGCGCCCAAGGCAGCATGCACAGCGTGGCAACCACACTATAAATAAACACAATCTGGAAGGCGTGATAGCCAAACCCGTAACTCGGGATGCTGATATACGGCACAATCGTGAAAATGATGCTGTTACTAAGCAGCATAAGCGTGAACAAGATGCAGGCGACAATGGTTTGATTCATGGGATACCGTGAAGGATGAAATGGATGCGTAACGCATGTTACTTCCACCATTCATAGCAGATAAAATCAAGCATTGGATTCCTGCTTTCCCGGGAATGGCATCAAATACTCGCTTGCAGACGAAGACCCGCCTCAAGTCTGCAAGCAGTAATGCTACTATCAAATCTGTGATGCGAGCGCAGAAGCGCGAGCCAGTCATGAACTACCGAAGGTGCGCGCCATAGCATTTTCAGGAGAAAATGCTGGGCGCTAATAATGCAATTAATACGAAAACTGCTCGTTGGTAATGCGCTCGTCGAGATTATGCTCGGGGTCGAACAATAAGGTCAGCGCAATATCGCGCTGCTCGAACACCGAAACCGTGTGCACATCGCGCATTTCGGTAAAATCGGCCACTGCACTTACCGGGCGCTTTTCTGCATCCAGTATTTCAAAGGTGATGCTCGAATTGTGCGGCAACAGCGCGCCACGCCAGCGGCGCGGGCGGAATGGCGCAATCGGTGTTAGCGCCAGCAAATTGCCATTCAGCGGAATAATCGGGCCGCCAGCGGAAAAATTATATGCCGTGCTACCGGCAGGGGTGGCCACCATAATGCCATCGCATACCAGTTCGCTTAGGCGCACCACATGGTCGATGGTAATGCGAATTTTTGCCGTTTGCCGAGATTCGCGGAACAACGAAACCTCGTTAATTGCCAGTTCCTGGCGCTCTTTGCCATCGAGCGTGCGGGCATACACCACCAGCGGGTGAATATGCGTGCGCCGCGCGGTGGCAATGCGCTCTTCCAAATAGTCGGTGGTATAGTTATTCAGCAAAAACCCCACCGAACCACAATTCATGCCGTAAACCGGCACCCCGCGATGCATGTATTTATGCAGCACTTGCAGCATAAAGCCATCGCCGCCCAGCACCACCAGCACATCGGGTTTGGTGCGCTTTCCAGCAATATCGAGAAACGCATAGCGCGAGGCCAATTCTTGCTTGGCAGCCTGCGCTTTCTCAGTGTCATCGGCGAGTAGCGCCATGCGAATCGATGCAATCATGGGGCCATATTACCCAACTTAATTAAAAAAACAACCGTCATTTTCACGGGTTAAAAGTAAACAATTCTAGCGAATATTAACAATTTTCTTCTTTTATTGGCGCTAGCGTGTTATACAAATAGTTGAAATCTTTCATAAGATAGGGTGCATTGACCTGCATGCAGCACAGATTCTGTAAACGCACACGCAAAAGTGGCTTCACGCTGGTCGAGCTATCGATTGTACTTGTGATTTTAGGCATTGTGCTGGCAGGCGGGCTGGTAGTGGGCACCAGCGTGGTCGATAGACAGGCGATTATCTCCACCAACAGCCAGATGGATGAAGTCACCACCGCCCTCAAAGCCTATTATGCCATTAACAACCGCCTTCCCTGCGTAGCGCCACTCACCACTGCCGTGGGCGCCGCTGGTTTTGGCACTGAAATTACTCCGGGTGCCGCCACCTGCAGCACCAACACCACCGTGCCTGCAGGCACCTACCGCGTGGCGGGAACAGGCGCACGGCAAGTGCGCATTGGCGCCGTGCCGGTACGCACGCTGGGTATGCGTGATCGTTACATCGCCGATGAATTTGGCAACCGTTACCTTTATGCCGTCACCGAACTGCACACCGCCAGCGCCGGCTTCACCGCCAATGATGGCGCCATTATCGTGCAAGATAATAACGGCACCGCCATTGTCAGTAATTCGTCGTATATTCTTGTTTCGCATGGGCCCGATGGCAAAGGCGCCTACCGTTTTCAAACCGGTGCTGCAAGCGCCACGGCCTGCACGGCCAACGCCGCTACCCCGCTCGATAGCACCAACTGCGCGGTCGATAGCCCGGCAAGTTCGGTCGATGCCACTTTCCGCGATGCGCGCTTTAACAATGGCTCGCAGGTGGCCAGCTTCTTCGATGATTTCACCCGCTGGCAACAAAAAGCGCTGCTGGTGGCGGGCGCTTCGGCCACGGGTGCCGCCGGTAATTTGTGGAATAATACCGGCGATGATATTTTCAGCGTCGGTAACGATAGCAGCACCGCCACGGGCAATGTGGGCATTGGCACAGCCACGCCAAGCAGCAAACTACATGTGCGTACCGATGCAAACCTCTCAACTGGCTCACTTACTGTCGCTTCGCCCGATAGCAGCACGATGATGTTTGCTCCCGATGCCGCTGTAGGAAACTGGAGCCCGCTTACGCAGTCGAGTGACTCGGCACTTATTTTTCATAGCGGCGCCATCGATACCGGCGCCCTTACCATCGGCCAATGGTCGGCCTCGGCGCGCGGCATGCGCATTACCAGCACTGGCAATGTCGGTATTGGCACGGCCTCGCCCTCAACAACGCTTTCGGTTTATAACGGCAATGAAACCGCTGCATTGACTGGCGTGACACAATCCCTTACTTCAAGCGGCATCAATATTGTCACCGACTACACGGCAAACAATTATACCCCTGGGCTTTTCTGGTCCACCGCGAACGATAACCCCACTAGACCAAAAGCTGGAATCTGGCTTCAGGAAACGGGTAGTGGCACCCTTATGCAATTTGGAACCAGTAATAGCTACGCAACCGGTATTACTAATGAAGCCCTCACCATCATTCCCTCGGGAAGGGTCGGCATCGGCACCAACGCCCCTACCGAAGTGCTGGAAGTGAACGGCTTTGTCTATGCGCAGGATTATTTTATTCCTTCCGATAAGCGCCTGAAGCACGATATCGCGCCACTGTTCGATGGTGCCGCGCTCGCCACGCTCGAAAAAATTCGCGCCGTATCGTTCAAGTGGAACAAAGATAATAAACCCGATGCTGGCGTGATTGCTCAGGAAGTCGAATCGGTGTTCCCGCAGGCCGTGCGCACCGCCACCAATGGCTTTAAGCGCGTGGCCTACGATAAGCTGGTGCTGCCACTTATCGAAGCCGTAAAAGAATTGCACGCGCTGGTGAAATCGGTGATTGCCCGCCTGGACAGCGTGGAAAATAAACAAGCCGAAGCCGAAGCCAAAATTGCTGCGCTGCAAAAGGAAAATGCCGCGCTCACCTTACGTCTTGAACGTTTGGAACAAACCATGTATAAGCAAACCGTAACGGAAACAGATCCGAGGCGGAAACCGCAACAACACACCCCACCACGTAAGGGAGATTGACCATGTCACGTTTCAGCCGCTTTGCCCTGATGGCACTTTGTATCTGTAGTGCACCACTGGTCTTTCACGCATACGATGCGTTAGCACAACAAACCTATAACACCGCTGGTGCCATCACCACCCAAATGCAGGGCGCTGTAAAACTTTCCATGTGCACGCCTGTGCAGCCCGGCACCACCGTAGTGGTCAACACCTTCACCCCATGCAAACGCGTCACCAACAGCGGCACGCGCGCCTTGTGCGCCCCCACCGCCACCGCCGATCGCTGGAACGATTGGGTGAATGGTGTGAACGCCGCCACCGCCACTTACACCGCGCGTGGCATTACCATTGCCAATTGCAGCACCGATGGCGCCTGCGGCTCCGCAAATGGCGATCCCTTCACTTCCGCACCTTCGGCCAACCTATGTTCGGCCGGCACCGCGGGCGCGGTAACCACCAATGCCAACACCTACACCTGGACATGTGCGGGCACCTTCGGTGGTGCCAACGCCTCGTGCAGCGCCAACCGCGCCTGCGCCGCCGCTACCCTTAGCTGGGGCGCGGGCTGTTCGGCATCCTTCAGTCAAATTAATGGCGGTACTACCAGCGCATCGACTGCTAGCACAGCAGGCGGCTATTCAGGTTCAGCCACTGCAAGCTGCAGCGGCAACACATGGGCAACACCTTCGGGCACCTGTGCCGCCAACGTGAATGGCGCATGCGGCGCCGCCGGCGGTTCAAACTACACCACCACTCCGGCGGCAAGCCTGTGTTCGGCTGGTTCAGCGGGTGCGGTAACCACCAACACCCACACCTACACATGGACATGTAACGGCACCGGCACCGGCAGCAATGCAAGCTGCACTGCTAACCGTGCTTGCGCCACCGGTTCACTTTCGTGGGGTTCGGGTTGTTCAGCTTCCTTCACGCAAATCACCAGCGGCAGCACCAGTGCTTCCACGGCTTCTACGGCTGCCAGCACCACGGGCTCGGCCACGGCAAGCTGCACAGGTAACACATGGGCAACACCTTCAGGCAGCTGTGCCGCGGTGGTAAGTGGGGCATGCGGTGCCGCTAACGGCGCTTCACATACATCTGCACCGGCAGCCAGCCTCTGTTCGACAGGCACTGCAGGCGCAGTAACCACCAACGCCAATACCTATAGCTGGAACTGTAACGGTTCCGGCGGCGGCAGCACGGCAAGCTGCAGCAGCAATCGTGCCTGCGCAGCAACCACGCTCTCGTGGGGTGCGGGCTGTTCGGCTTCGTTCGCGCAAACCAACTCTGGTGCCACCAGCGCTTCCACCAATAACACGGCGGGAGGCTATTCGGGCTCTGCTACGGCAAGCTGCAGTGGCAATACCTTTGGCGCAGCCAGCGGTAGCTGTTCAAGCGTGGTAAATGGTGAGTGTGGTGGTTCGGTCAACACCTGCTCGCAAGGTTCGGCAAGTGGTTATAGCGCCGGCTCGTGCGGCGGCAGCCAAAACTGGTGGCACATCGTTTACAGCACCTGGAGCTGTGTCGGTTCCGGTGGCGGCAGCACTGTAAGCTGCAGCGCCGCCAGCACCCCGTGTGCGGTACCGGTCAATGGCGGCTGGAGCGGTTGGGGTTCATGCTCGGCTTCCTGTGGCGGTGGCACACAAAC
>JBILFK010000106.1:0-5680 GCA_044351685.1 Rickettsiales bacterium
TAGCCGCGCGCATACACCTTGCCGGGAAGCAAATCGAACTGGCTGGATTCAATGGCGTCGATATAGCGCACACGCATATGCAGATGCGAGGAAACATCCTGCACGCTCAAGCGGTAATGCGCGCGAATCGATGCCAGATACGGGCCAATATCGGCAAGCTCCATCGCTTCGGGCAGGCGGGTAAATTTCACGGCAGTGCTCATGCAGGCCTTGTAGTCAATTGCCCCGTGGGAAGCAAGCAGACAGTCTGGGTTTGGTGGTGGTGTATGATTCGCTAGCGAATCTCGACCCCATGATCGCGGGCGAAGTTCTCGAGCTGCTCGCGCAGGCTGTGGCGCGGCTCGGTGGTGAGGTGCATAATAAATGCCCGAAGCTGCGAAATATCCAGGCTACGCAGCATGGCTTTCACCGGGCCAATCGCCGAGGGTGGCATGGAAAGCGAACGTATGCCACAACCCAGCAGCACCATAGCCTCCAGCGGTTTGGTGGCCATATCGCCGCAGAACCCCACCTCGACGCCGCTCGGGTTGGCACTATTGGTGATATGTAGCAACATGCGCATCACTGCCGAATTCAACCAATCGTAGCGGCCAGAAAGTTTGGTAGAACTTCGATCCACTGCGAACATGAACTGCATCAGATCGTTACTGCCGATGGACACAAAATCCACGCGCTGCATCAATTCAGGCAACTGAAACAGCAGCGAGGGAATTTCAAGCATGGTACCCACTTTGATAGAGCTGGGCATTTTGAAGCCTTCGCTATCGGCTTTCTCGAGCTCTTTTTCCAAAATATTTCGCACGGCTTCAAATTCGGCCACTTCGGCGATAAACGGAAACATGACCCATAAATCTTGCCCATTGGCGGCGCGGATGAAGGCGCGGAATTGCTGGCGCAAAATCACTGGCCTATCAAGCCCAATACGGCTGGCGCGCCAGCCCATGGCGGGGTTTTCTTCGTCGTCGGTTTTAATATACGGCACGTGCTTATCGCCGCCAATATCGAATGAGCGAAAGATAATGCGCTTGCCTTTGGCTTTATCGAACGCGTCGCGGTAAATGCGCGTTTGTTCATCGACGCTGGGTAATTCACGGCTTGAAAGATATGGCAGTTCGGTGCGGAATAACCCCACCCCGCGCACATCGGGCGCCGCTAAATGCTGCCCATCAATGAACAGGCCAACATTCAGATTGAGCGATACTTCCACACCGTCACGGCTAATGGCGGGCAAATCGCGCATAGCGCTATAGCGCGCCTGTAGGCGTTCGCGCGCGGCAATCGCATCATCGACTGCCACAATCACATCTTCGGGCGGGCGAATATACACCGTGCCGTGATCGCCCTGCACTACCGCTAAATCGCCATGCTGCACCAGCCCCACAATATTGGCGATATTGCCCACCATCGGCACATCCATCATGCGCGCAATAATCGTCACGTGGGCGGTGGGCGAACCTTCTTCAAGGATAATCCCTTTAATGCGCCCGGCGTCATATTCCAGCAATTCGGCTGGCCCCAGATTTTTGGCTACCAGCACAAACGCATCGGGCAGTTCGCCATGTGCTGCGGTGGGCTCCATACCAGAAAGATGGTAGAGCAACCGCTCGGATAAATCTTCGAGGTCGTGGATGCGTTCCTGAATATAGGCCGAGGCAATTTTACTTAAACGCGCGTGCATTTCTTCCTGTACTTTGCGCACCGCCGCTTCGGCGGAAAGACCGGTATGAATGGCTTCGATAATGCGTTCCATCCAGCCCCTGTCTTGGCTGAATAGGCGATAAGATTGCAAAATATCATGTGATTCCGTACCTTCGCGCAAGCCTGCGGCACTTATCATCGCATCGACCGATTGCTGCAGGGCAATCAGCGCCGCATTCAGGCGTTTTTCTTCTTCTTCGGGCGATTCGCTGACCAGTTCTTTGATCACAATTTTGGGGCGGTGCAGCACGATCGGCGCTTTGACAATACCCGGCGCTAATGTTTGCCCAGAAAATTGCTGCGATTGCAGGCCCGGATGTTCGCTGCCGGCAATATCATACGCATCAACCAGCTGCGTACCTATCACCAGCTCGGCAATTACCATCGCCACGGTGTTCAAAATTTCTACCAGCTCGTCGCTGTAGCTGCGCGATTGTTTGCTTTGCACCACCAACACGCCAATCACCTTGTGGCTATGCAGCAGCGGCACACCCACGAATGCGTGGTAAAGTTCTTCGCCGGTTTCGGGGCGGTAGGCGAATTTAGGGTGGGTTTGTGGTTCAGCTAGATTCAATTCATGGGCGGTGGCGGCAATTTCGCCCACCAGCCCCTCGCCCACGCGTAAGCGTGTCACGTGTACCGAGGTTTGCTTAAGGCCGTAGCTGGCAAATAATTCTAAAATATCGCCGGGGCGCGCCAGATAAATCGAGCATACATCGGCATGCAATAATTCGGCAATTGCAGCCACCAATGTATCGAGGCGTTCTTGCGTGCCACCTTTGCCGGGCTTGGAAGGCGCCTTCATGATATCGCGCACGCGGCGCAATAATAAAATCGGCGACTGCAACGCCGAAATCGAAGGATCGATAGGAATAATACTTGCCATCTGAGCAGCCCTTAAAATGATGCTATGACTGTTCCGCAGATTATCCTGAATTTTGCATTGCGGCAAAATCCGGTGCAGTCATTTATGCTGCACGTTTTGTATCGATGTATAATGCCGCTTGTGCTACCAGTTCGTCAATGATTTCTTGCACGCTCTGTGTGCGCTGCACCATCCCCACGCTCTGCCCTGCCATCAGCGAACCGCGCTCAACATCGCCGTCGATCACCGCTTTGCGCAGCGCGCCCGCCCAGAAATGCTCGATGGCCAGCTGGCCTTCTTCTTTGCTTTGTGCACCTGAAAATACTTTTTCAACGGTTTCTTTTTGGAAACGTGTAAATTCTTCGCTGGCTTTATTGGCAATCGCACGCACGGGAATCACCGGAAAATCGGGGTGATATTGCACCGATGGCATGGCATCGCGCGCACTGGCACGAATGAATGCCTGCTTGAAATTTTCGTGCGCAATCGATTCGTGCGCGCACACAAACCGCGTGCCAAGCTGCACGCCTGCCGCACCCATTTCCAGATACGAAACAATGGCTTCGCCGCGGCCAATGCCGCCTGCAACAAACACTGGCACTTCACGAATGACCGGTAAAATTTCCTGCGCCAGCACCGAGGTGGAAACCGCGCCAATATGCCCGCCCGCTTCCATACCTTCGATAATCAGCGCATCAATGCCCATTTTGATAAGTTTTTTGCCAATCATCGCGGTGGGGGCAAACCCAATCACGATGGTTCCCGCTTCCTTTAAGCGGTTGATGGTAGGGGCTTTGGGCATGCCGCCAGCCAGCACCACATGGGTCACACGCTCGGCAATGCACGTTTCCACCAGCGCATCAAGCTGCGGGTGCATAAGAATCAGGTTCACGCCGAAGGGTTTTTGCGTGAGCGCGCGGGTGGCAACAATTTCTTTTTGCAAAATTTCAGGCGGCATGCTCGAGGCGGCAATCACGCCGAACGCGCCCGCGTTTGAAAGCGCCGATACCAGATTACGCTCGGATACCCAGCTCATGGCGCCACCTAAAATAGCGACCTCGCAGCCCAGCAATTCAATGCCGCGCTGCATTAACTTGGATAAGGAATTTGGCAAGTGGCTCATGCGGTTTTCTCCTCGATAGCATCAAGCCCATACGCCGTGTGCAGAGCACGAATGGCAAGCTCGATATAGGCTTCATCAATCAACACTGAAATTTTAATTTCCGAAGTAGAGATCACGATGATGTTGATATTTTTTTCGGCCAGCGTGCGGAACATTTCCGCGGCCACCCCAGCATGCGAGCGCATACCCACGCCAATCACCGAAATTTTTGCAACATTGGCATCGGTGTGCATGGAATCAAATTTTGGTAAATCGGTGCCGGCACGCTGCAGCATATCAAGCGCGCGGGTTAAATCGCCTTTGCTCACGGTGAAGGTCAAGTCGGTGCTGGTGCCATCTTCGGTGACGTTCTGCACAATCATATCGACATTGATTCCCGCATCCGCCAGCGGGCCAAACAATGCAGCGGAAACGCCGGGGCGGTTTTCAAGATTAGTTAGCGTAATGCGCGCTTCGTCGCGGCTATAGGCAATGCCTGTGACACGTTGTTGTTCCACAATATCCTCCTCATGCACGAGTAATGTTCCGGGGTGTGTTTCGGCGCTCGCGTCATCGAAGCTCGAAAGCACCTGCACCGGCACGCCAAAATTCATAGCTAATTCTACCGAACGCGTTTGCAGCACCTTGCTGCCAAGCGATGCCATCTCGAGCATTTCTTCATACGAAATACGGCTGAGTTTTTGCGCCTTCTTCACGATGCGCGGGTCGCTCGTGTACACCCCATCGACATCGGTATAAATGTCGCAGCGCTCGGCGCGAAATGCGGCGGCAAGTGCTACCGCTGTAGTATCAGAACCGCCGCGCCCCAGTGTAGCAATGCGCCCAGCATGCACCGCCTGAAACCCGGCAACCACCGCCACTTCGCCCGCATTAAGCGCGGCGTTCACCGCTTCGGTATCGATCGATTCAATGCGCGCTTTGCTATAGCTATCGTTGCTGTGAATGGGAATCTGCCAGCCGCACCATGCACGCGCTTTGATGCCGCGCGCCTGCAGGCACAGCGCCAGCAAGCCCGAAGTAATTTGTTCGCCCGAGGCGACCACATGGTCGTAATGGGCAAGAGCCGCATCATCGAGCAGCGGGCTGAGTTCGTTGCAGTAACCCACCAGCTGGTTGGTAACCCCTGCCATCGCTGATACCACCACAATCACCTGATTGCCGCGCGCCACTTCGCGCTGCACCAACCCTGCCACATGCGCGATGCGCTGGGTATCGGCTACCGATGTGCCACCAAATTTCTGTACGATTAACGCCATAGGCGGCTGGTTTTAGAGAGTTCGGAGTAGAGAGTCCAGAGTTCAGTGAGGGTTTTTTCGATTTCTTGAAGGCACACCGAAACCCGGCCGCTTAGCGCAGCTTCTTACGCATACATACGGCATCGGCAAAGGTACCATCGGGGTACGAATAATAATCCTTACGGGTGCTGAAGGCGGCAAAGCCATTTTCCTCGTAGAGTTTTTGGGCGGCCACATTATTAATATTCACTTCCAGTGTGATATATTCTGCGCCCATATCATAGGCGGTGCTGAGCGCGTAATCTAACATCATCAGCCCCACCCCGTCTCGGCGATGCTTGGCCAACACCCCCATCGAAAGCAGATCACACTGATCTTCGATCAGCCAGCATAGCACAAACCCCACCGGCATCTGATCGCGGTAGGCAATGCCTGCAAATACGCCTGCACGCTCAAAAAAACTTTCAAACTCAAGGTAACCCCAGCCTTTGGCAAAGCACTGGCCATGCAGTTCACTGAGGGCTTTCGCGTGGGTGCGCCCTACCGAGCGAATACGATACTCGCTCACGCCGCTACCCGCTTTCTCAGCACATGCACCGAAAGCTGTATGCCGGGGTAAAGTGCCGCCTTATCATGTGTTACGGGGTCAAACCCCGCACTATTTGCTACCTGCGCCACATAGGCATCGGAATGCCCAAACCGTGCAGTGGTACCCATCACGCTATAGGCCGTGCCGGGGCACGGCTCCACCGATACCAG
>JBILFK010000024.1:0-17061 GCA_044351685.1 Rickettsiales bacterium
AGTTCCATATGCGCTTTGGGGAAGGTTCTATGCATGGTTTCCATGGCGTGTTGTAAGCGCTCGATCGCATGATTGCGCGCAACTGTTATCGCTACAGAATATTCGGCCATTTGCTGTTCAAGCGCAGTTAGCCATAATGGGTCTGGCGCTTCATATTCCTTCAGCAGTTTTGTGCGTTCACGCATTGCTTGCTCATACGCTGAAACGCGCGCTGCGTGACTGCTATCGAGCGTATACACCAACCTATCGAGCCAGCCGCGCCGCGCCGAATTGCCTTGCAGAAATAGCGTATCCATCTGCGGTGTGAGCCATGCAATAGCAGTGAACTCTGTGAGCACATGCAGGCGCGGTTTTTTTTCGCCATCAATCTTGAGAATGCGGCGCGCAGTGAGCGCTTCCACATCGCGGCCGGTGCCTAGCCAATGCGTTTCATCATCATGGCAGATTTCGCCTGCCACCACCCAGCCTGCTTCACTGCCCAGCCTATCCATATCGTGAATGGCGGCATTACGCAGGCCACGCCCAGGCGAAAACAGCGAAATGGCTTCGAGTATATTGGTTTTACCCGCGCCATTCTGCCCCATCAGCACCACGGGCTTGGGCGGCACATCCAACTTCAATGCTGAATAGTTACGAAAATTCTCAAGCGTGAGTGTGGTGAGTGCGTGCATAAACAAACATACATCAGAAGGCGTCAGGATGGATGCAGCGCAAGGAAGATCGCGCGGAGCAAGGGAGTGTAGCAGCGCTACATGACCGATGCGAGCACGAATATGACGACGCGATACGCCATCATCACGCCTTCATCATACGCGCATGGGCATAATAACGTAGAGAGCGCCCACATCGGCGGGATCACGCACAATGGTCGGCGATGCCGAATCGGCAAACACAAACTGCGCGGTTTCGCCTTCAATTTGCGCCATCATATCGAGCAAATAACGCGAATTGAAACCAATTTCCACAGGGTCAGCGCCATATGCTACCGATACTTCTTCAGTGGCGGTGCCTTGCTCGGTCGAGCTGGCTGAAAGCGTTAGTTTGCTTGGCGCCAGCGCCAGTTTAATGCCACGCGATTTTTCAGAGGTAATAACCGACACACGATCCACAGCCTGGCTGAACGCCTTGCCATCCACTTCCATGATTTTATCGTTCCCCACGGGAATCACGCGCTCGTAATCTGGGAAGGTGCCATCAATCAGTTTGGAAACCAGCACGGCATTGCCAAGCGTGAAACGGATTTTGCTTTCCGAAAGGGCAATTTCTACGTTATCGCCACCCTCTTCCACCAGCTTGTAAAGCTCGGCCACAGTTTTACGCGGAATAATCACACCGGGGATATTTTCAGCGCCTTCGGGCAATGCCACTTCCATACGCGCCAAACGGTGGCCATCGGTGGCAACTGCGCGCAGCACCGAAGCGCCCTGATTATTGGCGGCATGCAAATACACGCCGTTTAAGTAATAGCGGGTTTCTTCGGTGGAAATGGCAAAACGAGTTTTCTCGAGCAGCGCTTTGCATTCCGCCGAAGTAATCGCGAAGCTGTGCGCAAATTCGCCTTCTGCCATAACGGGGAAATCATCGACAGGTAGCGTGGCCAGCGAAAAGCGCGAAGAACCTGCGGTAATGGTTAGTTTTGCCGCATCCGCCGTTTTCACGAGCTGTACATTGGTACCATCGGGCAGCTTGCGCACGATTTCGTAGAACATATGTGCAGGCACGGTAATGCTGCCTTTTTCCTGCACTTCCGCTTTCACGCGCTCAACGATGGCGATATCCATATCGGTTGCGGTTAAGCTGAGAGAATCTTTGGTAGCGTCTAGTTTGACGTTCGCAAGAATGGGGATGGTTCCGCGGCGCTCGACCACCGACTGAATCGGCGAGAGTGCTTTCAACAGAACTGTGCGTTCAATCACCAATTTCATGGCTTGCTCCTTTTGTGTTGCCACGGAAGCAACGTCTTCCCGTTTGCGTGCAGCTTCAGACATATTCGTCCTCCGATAATTTCTACATTGTGTGTAGCGAAAGCCGCCGCGCCTTCCAAGCGGATTCCGCGCTTATCCACAAGCGGCTAACCGCTTTGTAATGCAACACGTTATTTTTAGGCGCGAATTATGCCTGACTTTGCAGCATGCGCATCAGCAGTTCGACATCATCGGCAAATTCTTTATCGCCTTTGGCCAACTCATCTATACGCTTTACGGCGTGCATGACGGTGGTGTGATCTTTGCCACCAAACTTACGGCCAATTTCTGGTAGCGATTTGGTGGTAAGCTTCTTCGCCAAATACATGGCCACCTGACGCGGGCGTGCAATCGCCACGCTACGGCGCGCCGAGTGCATATCGGATACTTTAATGGCGTAATGTGCAGCCACTTTCTTTTGAATATCTTCAATCGTGATACGGCGATCATTCGCGCGTAAAATATCTTGCAACACTTCTTGTGTGCTTTCGAGCGTTACGGCTGTTCCTACCAGTGTGGCATGCGCAATCACGCGGTTAAGCGCACCTTCCAGCTCGCGTACGTTGCTGGTGATTTTGTGCGCCAGAAATTCCAGCACACGTGCGGGCACATGCACATGCGGCATTTTTTCGCATTTCGATTCAAGAATTCCAAGGCGAAGTTCGTAGCTGGTGGTGTGAATATCGGCAACCAAGCCCCAACCAAGGCGTGAACGAATGCGCTCTTCCATACCTTCAAGGTCGGCAGGTGAACGATCACCGCTGATAATCAACTGCTTGTTTTGATCAATCAATGCGTTGAACGTATGGAAGAATTCTTCCTGCGTGGAATCTTTGCCGCTGATGAATTGCACATCATCGATCATGAGCACATCGACGCTGCGGAAATATTCCTTAAAGCTCATGGTATCTTTGCTGCGCAGAGCGCGGATAAACAAATACATGAATTTTTCGGCGCTCAGATACACCACTTTGCGTGCCGGATCGGTGCGGCGAATATGCCATGCGATCGCGTGCATCAGGTGGGTTTTGCCAAGCCCAACGCCGCCATATAGAAACAGCGGGTTGCCACCTTGTACCACTTGCGAAGATTCCGCCACACGGCGCGCAGCAGCGTGAGCCAGCTCGTTTGGCTTGCCCACCACAAAATTTTCAAACGTATAACGCGGATCCAGCGGTGCAGAAATCGCATCGGGGTTAATCGGTTTATCTTCGTTGGCGGCAGCGCCCATCATCGCGGCCTCGAGGCCTGCGGCACTGGTCTGCTGCGGCATATTCTGCGTTACCATCACTGGCTCTGGTTTCACAAAAATATCCACCGAGTGAATCGTCTGGTCTTCCTGGCACCAGAAACGTAAAATCGTATCGGCATAGTGCGACAAAATCCACTCGCGCATGAAACGCGTTGGCACCGTGACCATTACCTGACCATTCTTCACATCGGCCAAACGCAATGGCTGCAACCAGCTTTTAAAAATCGCTTCACCAAACATGGTACGCAGTTTTTCACGTACGCGATCCCACTTCGCGAGATGCTCTGGCTTACCATGATAAAAAGCGGTGGATTCGTTGTGCATGCGTACTCCAGTATTCAATCAAAAAAATTAAACAAATTCCCAAGGCAAATTCGTTGCTTTCCAGCCACTTGCTTTGCCAGTATGCGACACTGCGCTTGGGTCACCTTCGAACCCGCCCGCGATATTATAACAGGTTTGATACCCCAACTCGGTTGCCATGGCGGCTGCTTGCGCCGAACGACCCCCGCTTTTGCATAGAAAATATACCGGCGCCGTGCGATCTGGAAGCATCGCCGCCAAATCATCAAGGAACCGAGGGTTCAGAAGATACCCCGGGAGAAGCTTCAATGAAAGCAGCTGCGCCTTTTTACCAATGCCAGCCAGCGCAGGAGCGCCAACGGATTGCCATTCTTCTGGCGTACGTACATCGACCAACTGTGCCGAAGCATCGGCCGCGAGTGCATCCCACGCTTGTTGCGGATGAATATCACCTGCATACGGGAGCATTGATGCACATGGCAGTGGCGACATGCGGTAACTCTCACACTAAAATTTTACACGAGGCTATTACCCAAGAACTGGGCAACAGAAAAGGGATTTCGCCCACATGAGCGAAGACACACACAAAGTTATAGCAAATTAAAAGTCGCTTACGCGGCCGCTTGTAGCGCCTTGATACGGTGGGCTAAACGGCTGATTTTGCGTGAAGCCGTACCGATTTTCAGTACGCCTTTTGTAACACCACGCATAATTTCAGGTTGAGCTTGCCGCAACGCTTGGCTGGCCACAGTCGCATCGCCACCTGCAATCGCTGATTCCACTTTCTTAATGAAAGTGCGAACACGGCTGCGACGCGCGCGGTTTACCGCAGTGCGGGTCTCCGTTTGGCGAATACGCTTTTGCGCTGATTTATGATGAGCCATTTTTTACCTAACCATTAGTAAGTTTGATTGCTTCATTTTTGTTTTTAGTCCCACTGCGTATCTCGTTTAAAAGCTCGCACCGAGGAGCGGGAAACTATCGATGCAGTTTGCCATCGTCAAGCGCTTTGATGCAAAAAAATAAAAAGAATCGTGTTGACGCCTCTAAGCCGCAGTAATCCTAGTGTTTTTTACGCATCACGCGCTGAGGTTGGCATTGCGGACAATGATACGTAGCACGCCCTGCCTGCACATGTTGCGAAATCGGTGATCCACAGGAAAAACAAGGCAAACCCTTGCGATTATAGACATTGAAGCGATGTTGAAAATAGCCTGTGGTGCCTTCTACCTGCAAATAATCACGCAGTGTCGAGCCGCCCGATGTAATTGCATCATTCAGCACGGCTTTAATCGATTCCACCAGTATTTCTGCCTTTTTTACAACTTTGTATGCCGGAGTATCCGGATGGATTCCGGCACGAAAAAGGCTCTCGCTTGCATAAATATTTCCGACACCCACTACCAGCTGCTGATCCATGAGTGCGGGCTTAATCGGCATCTGTTTTTTAGCCAGCGCTTGCGCCAGATAATCCGCCGAAAAATTATCTGAAAGTGGCTCTGGTGCTAAATTAGCAAGAAGTGGGTGGGTTGCTTCTTCCGCCGCATCAAACATCAACATGGCACCAAAGCGGCGCGGGTCGTGATAGACAATCAGCGTACCATCATGCAGCTGCCACACCACATGATCGTGCGTGCGACGGTTATACCCTTTTGCTTCAAACCGGAAACTGCCCGACATGCCTAAATGCGCTAAAATTCTGGTGTTCTCGCCAATATCGAACAGCAGATATTTCGCCCGCCTGCGAATATCGTGAATCACCTTGCCGCGACACTGTTTGTCGATACCTTCGGTAATCGGCCAGCGTAGATCGGGGCGATACAGCGTAATCTTTTCGATGGTTTTACCGAGGCTGCGGCTGATTAAGCCACGGCGTACAGTTTCAACTTCGGGTAATTCTGGCATGGATGCTCGCTTGTGATTCGCAATTTTATTCGTTAAAAGCGCGGGTATCATTACGGGAAACCCATGCAAGATACCAGCACAGAGAATCATAAAACCGCCGATTTTGGCTTCGAACGCGTGGCGTGGGAAGCAAAACAGCAAAAAGTACGCGGCGTATTTGAATCGGTTGCTAGCCGCTATGACATCATGAACGATGTAATGAGCGCAGGCATGCACCGTTTATGGAAAAATCGCTTCGTTTCCAAAATCCATGCGCCTGCCAATGCGATGATTCTCGATATTGCCGGTGGCACGGCCGATATTGCCCTGCGCATTAAAAAACGCACGGGCCTACCAGTATTAGTAAGCGATATTAATCACGCCATGCTCAAGGCCGGGCAGGCACGCATGCTGGATATCGGTGAATCGAAAAAATTACGCTGGCTATGCGCCAATGCAGAAGCGTTGCCATTGGCCGATAGCAGCGTCGATGTGATTACCATAGCATTTGGGTTGCGTAACGTGACAGATATCGATAAAGCGCTACGCGAAGCACACCGCGTGCTGAAGCCCGGCGGGCATTTTTTATGCCTGGAATTTTCGCCGATTGAATCGGGGCTGATGCAAAAACTGTACGATACCTATTCGTTCCATATCATTCCGCGCATGGGCGCGATGATCGCAGGCGATAAGGCCAGTTATCAATATCTGGTAGAATCGATTCGCATGTTCCCGAATGCCAAAGCGCTTGAAATGCGCATGCAATCTGCCGGTTTCAACCGCACGCGCTACGAACATTTATCCGCAGGTGTGGTGGCCATTCACGAAGGTTGGCGTATCTGATGTTTCGCACCGTTCGCAACGCTTCTCGGCTCTTCACCATTGCATGGACATTGGCGCGCCACGATGCATTATTTGGGCTTGAGGCATTACAGGTTTCACCTATCGTTACGGGCACATGCCGCCTTATCGCGCGTAAAAAAAACAACGAACGCCCGGGCACGCGCCTTGCCTGTGCACTACAGGCACTGGGGCCCACCTTCATTAAAATTGGCCAGGCGCTCTCAACGCGTGCCGATTTGGTGGGCGAAGATATTGCCGAAGACCTGACCGAATTGCAGGATCGCCTGCCACCATTCGATTCTGAAATTGCCAAAAAAATGATTGCCGAATCGCTTGGCGCACCTGCAGAAACCTTGTTTGCCAGCTTTGAAAATGAACCGGTAGCCGCCGCTTCGATTGCGCAGGTGCATTTTGCCGTGACACATGAAGGCAAAGAAGTGGCCGTAAAAATTCTGCGCCCACACATCCACGAAAAATTCGAGCGCGATGTAGCAATGCTGCGCTGGCTTGCCAAAATGGCGGAAGCCAAACGCCCGCACTGGCGCAAACGCTTTAAGCCCGTAGCCGTGGTGGAAACCTTTGTAAACACGGTGCGCATCGAGCTGGATTTACGCTACGAAGCCGCCGCCGCCGAAGAATTACGCCATAATGCGCGCAACGATTCCGATTTTTATGTGCCGGAAGTCTATTGGCCATTCACCGCCGGAAATATCTTAACCACCGAGCGCATACGCGGCTTTCACGCCAGCGATGTCGCGGGGATGCACGCCGCCGGCATTGATACCAATAAAGTGATGGAACGCGCCGCCGATGCCTTTTTTAATCAGGTATTTCGGGATGGTTTTTTTCATGCCGATATGCACCCGGGGAATTTATTTGTGTTGCCCGATGGCAGGCTTGCCCCGGTAGATTTTGGTATTATGGGGCGCATCGATCATGCCAGCCAGCTTTACCTTGCCGAAATTCTCTATGGTTTCCTGAAAGAAGATTACATGCATGTTGCCCGCGTACACCGCGATGCGGGGTATATTCCGCCGCATGTATCACTGGCGCAATTCGCGCAGGCCTGTATGGCAGTGGGCAAGCCGATTCTCGGTAAACCACTGAATGAAATTTCGGTCGGGCGGTTGCTGGGGCAGCTGATTCACATTGCCGATACGTTTGAAATGGAAGTGCAGCCGCATTTGCTGCTGCTGCAAAAAACCATGATGACCGCCGAAGGCGTTGGCCGCGGGCTGAACCCCAACATCAATATGTGGAAACTTTCCGAACCGCTTATTGCCGCCTGGGCGAGAAAGAATTTATCGCCGCAAGCTCGTGCACGCGATTACGCACGCGAAGCCTTCGATATTGCCCGCAACGTGCCACGCGTGCTGCGTGAAACCAAAGAATTACTGGATGAAGTAAAGGCCACCGGCCTGCCCATTTCACAGCTGGCGCTTGGTGAATTGCAAGCCGAGCGTAACCGGCAGCACCGCAGCATCATGCGCCTCGGTTGGGTGCTGGCGATTCTGTTCGCATGTGTGCTTATCAGCGAAATGTATCTAATACTCGACTAGCAGTGAAAATCGCACTATATGGCAGCTATGGTGCAGCCTTCTTCGATATTGCTGATAATCAGCGGCAGTGTAGCCAGCTATAAATCGCTGGAACTCATTCGCAGGCTTGGCGAACGCGGCGTGCGCGTTTCCAGCATTCTTACCAAAGGCGGCGCTGAATTTATTACCCCCATGGCGGTTTCCAGCTTAAGCGGCACACAAACCTACACCGATTTATTTTCGCTGACCGATGAAATCGAAATGGGACATATCGAACTTTCGCGCAGCGCCGATATGGTGCTGGTAGCCCCTGCCAGCGCCAATATTCTTGCTAAAATGGCTGCCGGTATCGCCGATGATTTAGCCACCACGGCACTGCTTGCCACCAATAAACCGGTGTTCGTGGCCCCCGCCATGAATGTAAAAATGTGGGAACATGCCGCCACCAAGCGTAACATCGCGCAACTGGTGCGTGATGGTGTGAACATCATTATGCCCACCGAGGGCGCCATGGCATGCGGCGAATTCGGGGTTGGCCGCATGGCCGAACTAGATACGATTATTGCGCATATTTTCGCGAGCAAAACGCACGCTGCGCCCCTCAAAGGCAAACATGCGATTGTCACTGCTGGCCCCACGCATGAACCGGTGGATCCGGTACGGTTTCTTGGCAACCATGCTTCGGGCAAACAAGGCTATGCGATTGCCGCCAGCCTTGCAGCAGCAGGCGCAAATGTCACGCTTATCACCGGCCCCACCACACTTGCCACGCCAGCCGGTGTAACACGTGTGGAAGCCCACACGGCCGAAGCGATGTATGATGCCACCATGCAGGCCCTACCTGCCGATATTTTTGTGGGAACCGCCGCCGTTGCTGATTGGCGCATGGCGCATATTTCACCGCTGAAAATTAAAAAGCATGGTAAAATAAGCAAACTCACGCTCGAACTGGTGCCCACGCGTGATATTTTGCACGCGGTTGCCACTCACAAAAAACGCCCTCCATTGGTGATTGGGTTTGCCGCTGAAACCGATAATGTAAGCGCCAACGCCAGCAAAAAACGTGTTGAAAAAAATTGCGATTGGCTGCTTGCTAATGATGTTTCCGAAGGTAAAGTTTTTGGTGCAGATACCAACGAAATTCATATGTTCACCGCCACGGGCGAAACGGTATGGCCACATATGCACAAAGATGCGGTGGCACAAAAATTAGTCGAAGAAATTATTCAGCACATCACGTCTAACCCTAAAAGGAAATCTGCATGAGCGTTACTGTTTCCATTACCCGCTTGCCGCACGGCAAAGACCTACCACTCCCCGCTTACGCCACCGAGCAAAGTGCCGGCATGGATTTGCAAGCCGCTATTGATGCGCCAATTATGCTCGCACCGGGCGAACGCAAACTGATACCTACCGGCCTGGCGATTGCCCTGCCCGATGGCTACGAAGCGCAAATTCGCCCGCGCTCGGGCCTTGCGCTTAAACATGGTATTGGGTTGGTGAACAGCCCCGGCACGATCGATGCCGATTATCGCGGCGAAATTGGCATTATTATGGTGAATTATGGGCAGGAGCCATTTGTGATTGAACGTGGCATGCGTATCGCGCAAATGGTGATTGCGGCCTATAGCCGCGCCACATTTTCAGAAGTGATTGAATTGCCAAACTCTGCACGCGGTGCAGGTGGCTTTGGCTCGACCGGAACGAAAGGATAATACCATGCGTAAATCATCCGAACATTTAAGCCCACCGCGTGGGCGTATCTATGAAAATATTCTGGAAACCATTGGTTCCACACCATTGGTACGTCTGAACAGACTCGCCGAGTCGTATGGCGCGAAAGCAACCGTGCTGGCAAAACTCGAATTTTTTAACCCACTATCCTCCGTGAAAGATCGGATAGCACTCGGCATGATCGAAGCCGCTGAAGCCGAAGGCATTATCAATCAGGATTCTGTGCTGGTCGAACCTACCTCTGGCAATACCGGCATTGCACTCGCATTCGTGTGCGCGGCCAAAGGCTATAAGCTGGTGCTTACCATGCCGGAAAGCATGTCGATCGAACGCCGTAAAATGCTGAAAATTCTTGGTGCCGAATTAGAACTGACGCCTGCGGCAAAAGGCATGCGCGGCGCTATTGAGAAAGCCGAAGAAATTATCGCCTCGAATCCCAAAGCCGTGATGCTACAGCAGTTTAAAAACCTTGCTAATCCCGCCATTCACATCAAAACCACCGCGCGCGAAATCTGGGAAGATACTGCAGGTGCGGTTGATGTATTTATCACCGGGGTTGGCACTGGCGGCACCGTAACCGGTGTGGGCCAAGCGCTGAAAGAGAAAAAGCCTGCCGTGCGCATTATTGCCGTTGAGCCTGCCGAAAGCCCGGTACTTTCCGGCGGCAATCCGGGGCCGCATAAAATTCAGGGGATTGGCGCAGGGTTTGTGCCGGATGTTTTGAAGCGCGATGTGATTGATGAAGTGGTTACCGTGAGCAGTGCTGATGCAATGGCAACCGCTCGTAAAGCCGCCATGATGGAAGGCATGCCGGTAGGTATTTCTTCGGGCGCGACATTACACGCCGCGCTCACCGTTGCTGCACGCCCGGAAATGGCTGGTAAAACGATTGTAGTGATTGTGGCATCGCCGGCCGAGCGTTACATCAGCACGGATTTATTTGCTGATCTTTAATGGCTGATGCACTCGAGTTTCAGCGCCGCTACATTCGGCAAACCATGCTACCCGAAATCGGCGAAGCGGGCCAACAGCGGCTGGCAGATAGCCGTGTGCTGGTGGTGGGTGCTGGCGGGCTTGGCTCGGCGGTGCTTAGCTACCTTGCAGCCGCGGGAATTGGCACACTTGGCGTGATTGACCATGACCGCGTGGAACTTTCCAATCTGAATCGGCAGATACTGCACGAAACCGCTGATATTGGCCGCCTGAAAGTGGAATCTGCGCGTGACCGCATCGAAGAAATTGCGCCCGATTGTCACGTAGAAATTTTTCCCTACGCCATCGACAGCAGCAACGCGGAAACACTGATTGCAAAATTCGATATAGTAGCCGATGGCTGCGATAGTTTTGCCTCGCGCTTTGCTATCAATGCCGCCTGCGTCGCACAAAAAAAACCTTTGGTAAGTGCGGCGATTGCGGGCTGGCATGGCCAGCTTACCAGCATCGACATTGCGCGTGCCACCCCATGCTATGCGTGTTTTGTGCACCCGGAAGCACCCGAAGCCAATAGCTGTCGTGAATCAGGCATTGTGGGGCCACTAGCAGGTGTTATGGGCAGTATGCAGGCCTTGGAAGTTTTGCATATGGCGCTGGGCACACCAGCACTGCTAGGCAAATTGCTACGTTTTAATGGAAAAAACTATACCCAGCGTATCAGCGATCTGCAGCACGATGCGGCGTGCCGCGTATGCGCTACGAAACCTCTTCCAGCAACACACGATCGGGTGGTTGATGGCCATCGAGAAACGACTGGATATTAATAATCACCCGCTCGCCCATTTCGTGCCGCGATTCGAGCGTGGCTGAACTGATATGCGGTAGCAACACCACGTTTGGCAGAGCTTTCAATGCTTCTGGTACGGCGGGTGCATGTTCAAATACATCCAACCCGGCACCCGCGATACGCCCAGTCTGCAAGGCTTCTATCAATGCCGATTCATGCACCAATGCACCGCGTGCGGTGTTGATAAGATACGCCGTTGGCTTCATCAGCGCCAAACGTTGCGCATTCATCAGGTGATGTGTTTCGCTGGTATGCGGGCAATGCAGCGTTAAAAAATCGAGCGATGGCAGCATCGCATCGAGCGATGGCACATACGTCACGCCCAGCTCTTTTTCCACCGTTTCATGCAGGCGTTGCCGCTGATAATACTGCACATGCAGGCCAAACCCGCGCGCGCGCCGCGCAACAGCTTGCCCTATGCGCCCCAACCCCACAATTCCCAATGTTTTACCCGCAACGCGGTGCCCTAGCATGTAGTTAGGGTTCCAGCCCTGCCATGTATTCTGGCGAATCGCCTGTGCGGCTTCGCCTAGGCGGCGTGGCACTGCCAGCAATAACGCCAGCGTTACATCGGCGGTGTCTTCGGTAAGCACGCTTGGGGTATTGCTTACGCGAATTTTTTGGGCTTTGGCATAGGCCACATCGATATGATCCACGCCGGCACCAAAATTGGCAATCAGCCCGCAGGTCGGGGCGAGCGCGTCAATGGTTGCGGCATCTACACTATCTCCAAGCGTGCATACCAAAATACGGCAACCCTGAACACGTGCTCGCAGCGCATCGGCGGTAAGCGGGGCGTCGCTATCATGGTAATCCAATGCCGGAAATAACGCATGCATGCGCGCAATGGTAGCGGCGGGTAAGCGGCGGGTAATAACAATGCGTGCGTGTTGCGTCATACGAATCGCCATTGTATAGAAGCACAATGAAGTATCTGCAATCACTCTTCGTGGTACTCCTTGGCACATGGGTTAGCCTTGCAGGCGCACGTGCACAGGATGCCTCTATCTTGAACCCTTCGGGCTTGCCCGTTCCGCGCTTTGTTTCGCTCAAATCGGCCGAAGTGAATATGCGCGTAGGCCCCGGCGAGCGCTACCCAATTCGCTGGGTATATCAGCGTGCCAGTTACCCGGTCGAGATTATCGAGGAATTCGCGCACTGGCGTAAAGTGCGCGATTTTGAAGGCACCAGCGGCTGGGTACACAAAAACCTGCTTACAGGTAGCCGCTCGGCATTAGTGCTTGATAAGCGACAAAATCTCTATGTCGTGCCTGATGCCACCTCACGCGTGATCATGCGCGCAGAAGCGATGGTAGTAGGCAAAGTGATGCAATGCTTGCCCGATTGGTGCGAAATGAAAATCGCCGAACGTCGCGGCTGGATTCGCAAAGCCGATATCTGGGGAATTAAGCGCGAAGAAGTGTTTGAAGAATAACACGCCAATGGCGCATTACACCATCACATCGCCCGACTATAACGCCAAACAAGCCGCCGACCCCGTGCAGGCTTCGCAAACCATGACTATCACCCATGTGGAAAAAATTCGCAATGCAGGCACCAGCACTGCTGCATGGGAAATCACGCTTCAGCCTTCTCAGCCATTACCGTACGATGCACGCGTGCAAGCCGGCATGCAAATCGCTCTCTATCCGCAAAATAGCGATGAGCGAGTAACGCAGGTTCTGCGATGCCTAAAAAAAGTGCCTATCAGCAAAATTCAAGCAAGCATTCCCAAGCGTGATGGCATTGCATACGAGAAAATAGACATGCCACCCAAGCAAGTGCTGGCACATACGGTTGATCTCACCTACCCAAGCGATCCGTTGCTTGCCACCTGCGGTATCTATCGCACATCATCGCCGCGCGAGCTGTGGGATATGTCTATCGACGATTTCCTTGCGCAACACGCCATCAGCTTTGATACGCTGGTTGCCTGTCAGCCACCGCTTGCCAACCGCAAATACACGCCTTCGGATATTAACCCGCAGAAAAACGAAATACGCATCATGGTATCGGAAGTTACCCACGGTAACCATCACGGCACTTCAACGGGATATTTAGCGGATTTAGCGCAGCAATTTCTCGATACCAATACCCCCCAAAAACTTCAGGGATTTCTGGATTTACGCAAGCACAAGCTGCCCTACCATCAAAAGCAGGAACATCCGGCTATCCTGCTTTCAACAGGCGTAGGCGTGGCCCCTCACCTTGCGTGGCTTAGGCAGGAAGCACGCGCGGGGCACACGCCCAATGTCGCCATGATGCTTGCGGGTGGGCGCAGCCAAGCTGACGCATTACGCAGCGATGAAATTAAAACATTATTGGGTGCACAGACGTCGAACTATCATTATGTCGCTTCTCCCAAACACGTGCAGGATACCTTGAGCGAGCAACGAGAAACGTTTTGGAATATGCTGACCAACCACCGTGCCACGATGTATGTATGTGGGCTTGAAGCCATGAGGCACGATGTAGAAACGACACTCAAAACCATTGCCACAGAACATGGGCGCGATGGCGAGGCGTTTCTTGCGGAATTAAAAGCCAATAAGCAGTTTTTTGAATCGACCTCGGCGCCCGATAGGTTTTACACCAAATGGCATGCCGCGCAGGGTGAGAACGGTGTTATTGCGCGCTAAACCGCTGGGCGCACGCGAAAAATCACTTCCACATTGCTAATGGCAAGTTCTGGCGGCAGATCGATAGGTGCGACCATACAGCGCGTGGTACAAATATCGATAATTTCGCCGGTGACTTCGTTGACAATATGGTGATGATCGGAAGTGTTGGTATCAAAATACACTTTGCCCGCATCCAGCACCACACGCTTTAGCAAGCCATCGGCGGTAAGTTGGTGCAATGTATTATACACAGTTGCAAGCGATACCTGAACGCCTTGCCTGCGCGATTCGTTGTGTAATTGTTCTGCCGTTACATGGCGCGGCTGCTCACCCGACCAAATCAATGCCCCCAGAAGCAACCGCTGCTTCGTAGGTCTTAATCCGGCGTGCTTTAATTTTTCTGCAACTTCCGAAAGCAACCCTGGTGTCGTATGTATAACCATTAAACTTTTGAACCGCCTATTATTAGACTATTCTTATAAGTTTAATGCACCAAGCGCAAGCAAAGAGTTTGTTTAGAAGGGTTATAGTTGGCCACCCTAAAACAAATCAGATATATACCGTTTACGCGCCCGTCATGATACGATCAACGAGTTCACGCACACTTGGCACAAATCCATTTGAGTAAAACGGATCTTGCGCGAACTTATACGCATTATGGCCAGAAAACATAAGGTTGTTTTCAACATCGCCATCGCGCACTACATCTTGCAGGGTTTTCTGAATGCAGAAACTACGCGGATCCGCTTTTTTACCGGTGCTGAAATCCTCGTGATCTTTCCAGTTGGAAAAGCGGCAATGCGAAAGGCAGCCCATGCAATCCACCTGATCACGGTGAATGGTTTCGGCTTGTAACGGGGTTACAAATATAATGGTGTCATCGGGGGTTTTCATGGCCTCAACAAAGCCCTGCGCAACCCAGCGATCGGCCTTTTCTTTATCTTCGGGTGTCAGGTAGATAGGGCGTTTGCGCGGGCCAAACAGGAAAGGTTCGGTTTGGTAACCCGCAGGCTCGGTGGCGTAAGGCACCTGCCTATCATTCAAGCCGCGCAATTCTTTGATAAAATCGTTATTCACTGCCGAAGAATAGAACCCGGTAGGGCTGAAACGATTCAGAAAAACATCGCCTTCTTTCAGTGTCATTAGCCGCTGCTTCCAGCTTTCTGGCACAGGGCTTTCTTTGGTGAGTAGTGGGCGCGTGCCGAATTGGAATGCAATATGGCCAATTTCAGGGTTATCGAGCCAATGCTCCCAATCTTTTAGATGCCATGCGCCACCTGCCATAATAATTGGAGTTTCATGCAGGCCGATTTCATTCATGAAGCTGCGCAGTTCGGCCACGCGTGGATAGGGATCTTCGGGTCTTTCCGGGTCTTCGCTGTTGGAAAGCCCGTTATGCCCACCGGCAAGCCAGGGGTCTTCGTAAACCACGCTGCCCAGCAAATCTTGATATTTGCCATAAGCACGTTTCCACAGCGCACGGAAGGCGCGCATCGAGGAAATAATCGGGTGGTAGTGCACGCCGTATTTGGAGGCAATTTCGCTTAAGCGGTACGGCATGCCAGCACCGCAAGTCACGCCGTGCACTAAGCCTTTTGCACCTTCGAGCACGCCCTCAAGCACGCGCTCGCAGCCGCCCATTTCCCAGAGCACATTGATATGGATGCGGCCATTACCGCCAGAAATATCGTGCGCCCATTTGGCATGCTGAATGCCGGCGCGAATGCCGTTGGCTACTAGTTCTTCGTGGCGTTCGCGGCGCGTGGTGCCTTTATATACTAGCGGAATCGCATTGCCATCGGCATCGAATTCCAGCTGATTCACCCCCGAAAACGTACCCACCGCGCCTGATGCAGCAAAGGCCCCGGCGCTACGCCCATTGCTTGCGCCCACGCCCTTACCGCCTTCAACAATCGGCAGTACTTCGCGCCCAGAAATGCGCACTGGCTTGAGTTTATGAGATATATCCATGGTTGCAGCAACTGTCATTACCTGTGCCTTTTTCTATTTTAAGCGGGGTTTATACGCAACAAACTCAGGCCTGCCAATGAAATTCTCAGTGAATTTCACCCCAATGTTTTCCAACCCCAACTTCCACGGTGAGTGGCACGGAAATCTGCGCCACGCGCTCCATGGTTTTTTTAATATGTTGTGCAAGCGAGGCCGCTTCATGCTCTGGCGCTTCAATCACCAATTCGTCATGCACTTGCAGTAACATGCGACTATTCGGGCTTTGTGCGGAAAGCATGGAGGCCACTTCGACCATCGCGCGTTTAATAATATCAGCTGCTGCCCCCTGCAATGGCGCATTGATGGCGGCACGTTCCGAGAACGCCCGCAAGTTTCCATTTTTTGCGTTAATATCTTTCACATACACGCGCCGCCCAAACAATGTTTCTACATAGCCATGTGCGCGGGCAAAGGCGATGGTGTTATCCATATAGGCTCGAATGCCAGGATATTGACGGAAATAGAGTTCGATATAGCTTGCCGCATCTTGCCGCGAAATACCCAAACGCGTGGCAAGCCCATGCGCACTGATGCCATAAATAATGCCGAAATTAATCGTTTTTGCTTGTCGCCGCTGATCGCTGTTTACCTGCGCCAGAGGTGTTCCAAACATCTGACTGGCGGTAATGGCATGAATATCTTTACCATCGCGGAAGGCTTGGCGCAGCCCTTCCATTTCTGCGACATGCGCCAGCAAGCGCAATTCAATTTGTGAATAATCGGCAGAAATAAGAGCATATCCCGGCTTTGCAATAAATGCTTCGCGGATGCGTTTACCTTCCTCGCTGCGAATCGGGATATTTTGTAAGTTCGGATCAGAGGAAGAAAGCCTACCCGTGGTGGTGGCTGAAAGCGCATAGCTGGTATGCACGCGGCCCGTGGTGGCATCCTGCGCCAGTGGCAGTGTATCAGTGTAGGTACTTTTAAGTTTGGCTAAATGTCGCCACTCCAAAACTTTTTTGGCAATGGCGTGGCCTTGTTCGGCAAGCGCTTCAAGCGTTTCTGCATCGGTTGTGTAAGCGCCGGTTTTGGGCGATTTTTTACCGCCAGCAATGTTCAGTTTTTCAAATAACACTTCGCCCAATTGTTTGGGAGAACTAACCATAAACGGCATGCCCGCAAGCGCATGAAT
>JBILFK010000107.1:0-5655 GCA_044351685.1 Rickettsiales bacterium
TAGCTGGTCATTGTCATATCAGAAAAGCGCATAGAACCTTCAAAGTAAGCGAAATAAAGCACCTCATTGATTTAAGTTCAGGCGAAGTTTTTGATAGCCCTCTCGAGCACCTTTTGGCCAATTATGAGTTTAAGGAGAAAGCAGAGTGGAGTGAGAAGCGAATTCTTACGAAAGAACAAGCTGAAGATATAATCTACAAGTCATTAGTGTCAGTACATCAATACGACTTACAGATTCTTACGTTTATTGCATGGTGTGATTCAGATTTCTCCGATTCGGAGAAGCGTATAGCGCTGCAATTTATCCAAGATGCATATCGTGATACAGAGAACCTGACTTTAAAAAAACGGTTAAAAAACATTGAATGCCCTAGATTCTTACCCCCCTCTGTGGAGGAAAAGCTTTATGCATTTATCAATAGAATTAACCCAGATAGTCTTAGTTATGTAGAGGCATACCAGATTGTTAGTGCCGACGAGCGGCGGCTACAGCGCGTAATGAAATACGCATCAAGGCTAGCCGAATCAGATGAGAACTTAACAGAAGAAGAAATGACTCTGCTGGTTCAATTGAAGACTGACTAATGTCTAAAATTCGGTTGGATCAGCTTCTCTTAGCACAAGGGCTGGCGGAAAGCCGCAGTAAAGCGCAGGCGCTGATTATGGCCGGGCTGGTGTATCGCGGTGAACAAAAACTCGATAAAGCCGGCTTAGAGATTCCCGAAGAAACGGAAATTACGGTGCGTGGTCGCGAGCACCCGTGGGTATCGCGTGGCGGTATGAAATTGGCGCATGCACTTGAACATTTTAACATTAAGGTTGCAGGTGCGATTGCGATTGATGTTGGTGCATCGACGGGTGGCTTTACCGATGTGTTGTTACAGAACGGTGCAAGCAAAGTGTACGCAGTCGATGTGGGGCATGGGCAGCTGGATGTGAAATTACGAAACGACCCGCGCGTGGTAGTAATGGAAGAAACGAATGCGCGCAACCTCACCGCTGAGATGTTTTCCCCTCACCCTAACCCTCTCCCTGAGGGAGAGGTCGGCGAGCAACGCGAGACGGGTGAGGGTGTTTTTGATATCATTGTCTGCGATGCCAGTTTTATTTCACTGAAAAAAGTGCTGCCTGCGGCATTAGAATTGGCGAAGCCGGGGGCAACGCTTATCAGCCTAATTAAACCGCAATTCGAAGTGGGCAAGGCCGAGGTAAGCCGTGGTAAAGGCGTGATACGCGACAGCGCGCTGCACACCGCAGTGTGCGATGATATTACCGAGTGGATTACTGGGTTGCACTGGCAGGTGAAAGGGATTACCGAAAGCCCCATCACCGGGCCCAAGGGCAATAAGGAATTTTTAATGGTTGCCGTGCTAAACGTATCGTAACTCAGGAGAAAATATGGCATTCGAATGCACCAAGCCGGCCATTGGACAATATCTTCGCAGCTGTAGTCCGGCGATTATGAGCAAGGGCAGTATTGCGCCAGAGCAAGCTGGGAAGGAAAAATTTACATTTCAGGAATTGATGCCGGATGCAGTCATTCGATTTCAGCCCATTGGAGACGCGGTAAATGTGCATACCCCGCCTCTTGCAAGATTTATGCAAGACAATGGGGTGGGGGCATCTGCCCCCGGAGGCCGATTCATTGAAATGAGAAAGCGAGAAATAGATAAGCTTGCAAACGATCCGGAATGGAATTTTACGCCGGCAAATTCCTATGATGTATTGGCCACGAGAAAAGCCGCGGTTGATTAAGCCGCTTTCTTTTTCTTCACAGTCTTTGTTTTGCTTGCTGCAGGCTTCTCGCTTGCGGCTGCTTTCTTTTTCAACAACGGTGCAAGATATTTGCCAGTGATGCTTTTGGTGTTGGCTGCCACCTGTTCGGGGGTGCCACTGGCAATAATATGCCCGCCTTTATTGCCGCCACCGGGGCCAATATCGATAATGTAATCCGAGGTTTTTATCACATCAAGATTATGCTCGATCACCACCAGCGTATTGCCGGAATCAACCAGTTTGTGCAGCACGCCGAGCAGTTTTTTAATATCATCGGAATGCAAGCCCGTAGTGGGTTCATCAAGGATATAAAGCGTTTTGCCGGTCGCGCGTTTGGAAAGCTCTTTTGCCAGTTTAATACGCTGCGCTTCGCCGCCAGAAAGGGTGGTAGCCGATTGCCCAAGGCGAATATAGCCTAGCCCCACTTCTTCAAGTGCCACCAGTTTTTCGCGCACGCTGTTATGCGCGGCAAAAAACTCTACGGCTTCGCCCACTGTCATGTTCAGCACATCGGCGATGGATTTATCCTTGTATTTGATCTCGAGCGTTTCGCGATTATAGCGCTGGCCTTTGCATTGATCGCACGTCACATACACATCGGGAAGGAAGTGCATTTCAATTTTAATCATGCCATCACCCTGGCACGATTCGCAGCGACCGCCCTTCACGTTGAAGCTGAAACGCCCGGGTTGATAGCCGCGCGCCTTCGATTCCGGCAAACCCGTGAACCAATCACGTATGGGTTGGAACGCGCCCGTGTATGTTACCGGGTTACTGCGCGGTGTGCGGCCAATGGGCGATTGATCGATTTCAATGATCTTATCAATGAATTCTAAGCCCTCAATGCTGTCATGTGGGCCCGGATAATCTTTGGAACCATGCAAGCGCTTGGCCACCGCTTTATACAATGTTTCAATCACCAACGATGATTTGCCGCCGCCGGAAACACCGGTAACGCAATTGAAAACCCCCATCGGGATTTCGGCAGTGATGTTTTGCAAGTTGTTGGCGCGCGCACCACGAATGGTAATTTTGCGGCGCGTGGGCGGCGTGCGGCGTTGTGCGGGCACAGCGATGGACTTTTTGCCGCACAGATATTGGCCGGTGACGCTTTTGGGGTTATCCATCACCTGTTTGGGCGTGCCTTTGGCAATGATATGGCCACCGTGAATTCCCGCACCCGGGCCCATATCCACCAGATAATCGGCTTTGCGCATGGTGTCTTCATCGTGTTCCACCACAATCACGGTATTACCTAAATCACGCAGATGCGCGAGCGTATGGAGCAAGCGATCATTATCGCATTGGTGTAGACCAATCGAAGGTTCATCGAGCACATACAGCACACCCGAAAGCCCCGAGCCAATTTGCGAGGCAAGGCGAATACGTTGCGATTCACCGCCCGAAAGCGTGCCAGATTCACGCCGCAGCGTTAGATAATCAAGCCCCACATTTTCAAGGAAGCCCAAACGTGCGCGAATTTCTTTCAGAATTTTTTCAGAAATTTTGATGTGTTTAGCGCTTAATTGTTTGGGTAACGCGGTGAACCATTTGCCGGCATCTTCGATGGTTTTTTCGCAGACTTCGGAAATGTTTAAGCCGCCAATTTTAATGCACAGCGATTCTGGCTTCAGGCGCGCGCCACCACAGGCTTCGCACGGTGCGCTAAGTTGAAAACGCGCTAGCTCATCGCGCACGCTATCGCTTTCGGTTTCCTGCCAGCGGCGCTGCAAATTACCAATCACGCCTTCGAATGGCTTGTGGCTATGGAAGGTGCGCACGCCATCAAAATAGGCGATTTTAATGGCTTCATCGCCGCTGCCACTCAGCACAATTTTTTGCATATCAGCCGGCAGTTCACGCCACGGCGTGTTCATGCTGAAGCCATAATGTTTGGCAATGGCTTCGAGTGCTTGTTGATAAAATTTTGCATGCCCCGATGCCCAGGGTGCAACTGCACCTTGTGCCAGCGAAAGTTTTTTATCGGGTACAATCGCACCTTCATCGAAATACATTTGGTTGCCAAGCCCATCGCAGGTTTGGCAGGCGCCAAATGGGCTGTTGAATGAGAAAATACGCGGCTCAATTTCTTCAAGCGTGAAGCCAGAAACTGGGCAAGCGAATTTCGATGAAAAGGTAATCACATCGCCTTTTTTGTGTTTGGCTTTTTTGCTATCTACCGCTTCGGCGATTTCTACCATCAGCAGGCCGTTACCAATGCCGAGCGCAGTTTCAATCGAATCGGCCAAACGGTTGCCGAGATCACGTGAGATTTTAATGCGGTCGACCACAATCGCGATATCGTGCTTTTTGTTTTTATCGATGGTGGGAAGCTCATTCATTTCATAAATTTCACCGTCGATTGTTACACGGGTGAAGCCTTTTTTCTGCAGCGCTGCTAGTTCTTTGCGGTGCTCGCCTTTTTGCCCGCGTGCCAGCGGTGCCAGCAGCAAAATTTTGGTATCATCGGGAAGTTCCAGCACACCATCAACCATCTGGCTGACGGTTTGGCTTTCAATCGGTAAGCCCGTGGCGGGCGAATAGGGAATACCAATGCGCGCATACAGCAGGCGCAGATAATCGTAGATTTCAGTAACGGTGCCGACCGTTGAGCGCGGATTGCGTGAGGTGGTTTTCTGATCAATCGCGATGGCAGGTGATAGGCCTTCGATCGATTCGACATCGGGTTTATCATGGATGTTCAGAAACTGGCGCGCATAGGCCGAAAGCGATTCAACGTAACGGCGCTGGCCTTCGGCATACAGTGTATCGAACGCAAGGCTCGATTTGCCCGAGCCGGAAAGGCCGGTAATCACAATCAGCTGGTTTTTTGGTAAATCCAGATCAACGTTTTTCAAGTTATGTTGTTTCGCGCCGCGAATTGAAATCATTTCCTGTGTCATAGCTTCCCTTTTCTGAGGTCAACCGTTATAGGGGGATGGAACCCCACAGGTCAATGCGAAAGGCATTGCACTGTGCATGAAAGCGCTTATAGTGACGCACTTGTAATCTGGCGCGAGCATATAAAACACGAAGGAGTAGGTATGGCAGGCAGCATTAATAAAGTGATTTTGGTGGGTAATCTGGGCTTCGACCCTGAAATTCGTGCAACCCAAGATGGCCGCGAAATTTGCAATTTGCGCCTGGCGACTTCGGAAAGCTGGAAGGACCGCAATACCGGTGAACGCAAAGAGAAAACCGAATGGCACCGCGTGGTGATTTTTAACGATAATCTGGTGAATCTCTGCAAAAATTATCTGCATAAAGGCAGCAAAATTTACGTGGAAGGCCAACTGCAAACCCGCAAATGGACCAATAAAGAAGGCCAAGAGCAGTATTCGACCGAAGTCGTGCTGCAGGGCTATAACGGTAACCTGACCATGTTGGATAAGCGTGAAGGTGGCAGTGGTAGCCGTGGCGATGAAGGCGATTATGGCCAGAGCAGCGGCAGTTATGGTGGCGGACAGCCACAGCGTGCCAAAGTGGCAACCGCCGACCTTGACGACGAAATTCCGTTTTAATACTTCGTCAAAATTCCCTCGGCTTCGCCTCAGTGTACTGTTGACGAGTCGTTTGCAATCCTCGCTCGAAGCGGTTCTTCGCTCGGATAAATTGTAGTGTTTATGAAAATTCCTTTCAGAAAAATGCATGGGTGTGGCAATGATTTTATTGTCATCGACGGGCGCAGCGAAGCGGTAACGCTGGATGCTGCGCAGGTGCGGTTTTTATCGGATAGGCGCCGGGGCATTGGCTGCGACCAGCTGATTATTATTGGTAACAGCAAAAACGCCGATGCCAGCATGAAAATCTATAATTGCGATGGCACCGAAATTGCCACTTGCGGCAACGCCACGCGCTGCATTGCCGATATACTGATACG
>JBILFK010000108.1:0-5647 GCA_044351685.1 Rickettsiales bacterium
AGCGTTGCTTTCATTCTTTCGTGGTTTTTTGCGCGAGATATTTTCGCTTGGCACTTGGGCAGGCGCTTCGGTGATTACGTTATATGCCTACCCGTCGGTGGCATCGTATTTGGCACAAAAACTCAATAATCCGCTGGTAGCCAACGGCTTTGCCAGCATGGGAACATTCCTTGCGGCGCTGGTGTGCCTTTCCATTTTTGGAGCGATTATTCTGAAATACCTGAAGCCCGGTAACGAAGTGGGTATGGTCGATAATTCGCTGGGGTTGATTTTTGGGTTGCTGCGCGGCGTGCTGCTGGTGGCAATAGGGTTTTATATTATGTCGCTGTTTATCCTTCCCGAAGATTATCCGGATTGGGTAAAAGATGCCGCCACCAAACCGTATGTCGAAGAAGTCGCCACCCTTATTGGTGAAATTGCCCCCGGCTATATCGCCGAAATTGCCCCCAAACCCGGTGACCCAGCGCTTGGCGAAGCACTAGAAGCGATGACGCCAGAAGCAACAGATAGCGGCAATGCTTTAGAATATCAGGAAAGCCCGCCCAGCAACGATTCGGTTTCGTGGCCGGGCATGCAGGATCTGCGTGATTCGATTGCCAACGAAGATGCTTCAACCCCTCCCCCACAGGCCCCCGATGCGCAGTGATAAATTTCAGGATGAGTGCGGTGTATTTGGTGTGTGGGGCGCCGTAGATGCCGCCGCACATACCGCGCTTGGGCTACACGCGTTGCAACATCGTGGGCAGGAAGGTGCGGGCATTGTCAGCTTCGATGGCGCACAATTTCATTCGCACCGCGCGCTCGGTTTAGTCGGCGATAATTTTAACGATAGCCGCGTTATGGCGCAGTTAAAAGGCAGCGCCGCGATTGGCCATAACCGTTATTCTACTACCGGCGAACCGCATATTCGCAACGTGCAGCCATTTTATGCGGAACTGGCAACCGGCGGGTTTGCGGTGGCGCATAATGGCAACCTCACCAATGCGCTCACACTGAAAGAACAATTGATTGCGCGGGGCTCACTGTTTCAATCCAGTTCGGATACGGAAGTAATCGTGCATCTGGTGGCGCTGCATAATGCGCCCTCCACCGAAGACCGCGTGATTGCCGCGCTTCAACAGGTAGAAGGCGCCTATTCGCTGGTGGTGCTTACCGCTTCCGGGCTGATTGGCATGCGCGATGTGCATGGTGTGCGCCCGCTAGTGCTGGGCATGATTGGTGATGCGTATATTCTCACATCAGAAACCTGCGCGCTGGATATTATTGGTGCAAAATATGTGCGCGATATTGCACCGGGCGAAATGGTGGTGATCAACGATGAAGGTATTCGTAGCTTCTTCCCGCTGCCGACTGCCGCCAAGCGTTTTTGCATTTTTGAGTATGTGTATTTTGCGCGCCCCGATAGCATTGTTGAAAATAAAAATGTTTACGAAATGCGCAAATGCATTGGCCGTGAACTCGCCAAAGAAAGCAGCGTAACCGCCGATGTGGTGGTGCCTGTGCCCGATTCCGGTGTGCCTGCGGCCATTGGCTATGCGCAGGCTTCTGGCCTGCCGTTTGAGCTGGGGATTATTCGCAACCATTATGTGGGCCGCACCTTCATTGAACCATCCGATCAGGTGCGCAACCTCGGTGTGAAACTGAAACATAATGCCAACAGTGCCATGATCGCGGGTAAGCGCGTAGTGCTGGTCGATGATTCGATTGTGCGCGGCACCACCAGCAAAAAAATTGTCGCCATGGTGCGCGAAGCCGGTGCCAGCGAAGTGCATATGCGCATTGCCAGCCCACCTACCACGCATTCGTGCTATTACGGTGTCGATACGCCGGAACGCGAACAGTTGCTTGCTGCAAAATACAGCATTGCCGAAATGGCCAAACTGATTGGGGTGGATTCACTGGCGTTCATTTCGATTGATGGCTTGTACCGCGCGGTGGGCGAAGCCAAACGCCAGCCCGATGCACCGCAATATTGCGATGCGTGTTTCAGCGGCGAATATCCCATTGCGCTGACTGACCGCGACCACGGCATGAAAGCCAAACAACCCGATTTATTTACCCCTCATGCAGCTTGAAGGTAAAGTCGCACTTATCACTGGCGCCTCGCGCGGCATTGGCGCGGCAGTGGCCAAACGCTTTGCTGCTGAAGGCGCGCATGTGGTGCTGACTGCACGCACCGTAGGCGGGCTTGAAGAAGTGGACGATGCGATTCGCACTACCACCGGCCGCGAAGCGAGCCTGGTGCCGCTGGATTTACGCCAGGGCGACATGATCGATAGTTTGGGCGCACGCATTTTTGAGCGCTTTGGCAAACTGGATATTCTGATTGGCAACGCTGCCATGCTCGGCACGCTTTCGCCGGTGTCGCACGCGACACCCAGCGAGGTGGAAGATGTGTTCAAGGTCAATACGCTGGCGAATTACCGATTAATTCGCGCCTGTGACCCATTGCTTCGCCGCGCCGCGCATGGGCGCGTGGTGATGGTAAGTTCGGGTGCCGCCAAAGCCCCAATTGCGTTTTGGGGTGCCTATGCCGCAAGCAAAGCTGCGCTTGAACATTTAACCTTCACCTACGCGGCGGAAGTAAAACAAACCAACATTCACGTAAATGTGCTCGACCCGGGCGTGGTGGCCACCCGCATGCGCGCGCAGGCTTTCCCCGGCGAAGACCCTAGCGAACTCCCCCGCCCCGAAGCGATCACCGATTATTTTGTGCGCCTGGCAAGCCAGGCTGCGCCGCACGGCCAGCGCATCGTTGTAATATAAGGCTTTTTTAATTCTGCCTGCCGCGCTGTAGGCCACGGTGAGCGGTGTTTTTTTCGTTTTATTACAGAAGGATGAAGTTTTTTTGCTGCGTCGCTTCACTGGGGTGGCTGTGGTAAAATTATGGCATGTCTACTGATATTGCCAAACCGAAACACCCGGTGTTCGTGCTCGATTCTTGCGCGATGATTGGCTATGCGGGTGCGCTGAAACCCAAAATTAATCACCCGCCAGCAGGCGCGAGTGGCAAGGAAATCAAAGAATATCACCAGAAGCTGCTCGCGCTGTGGGGCGTGATCAATGAACGTATCGGCGCAAGCGGCACCGATCCTCTACCGATCCGTATTCCCGATTATATTTTTTACGAACAAACCGGTGTGCTGCCTATCACGCTGAAGGCCATGCAGGTGCGGGTTAAAGAGCTTGCGCGCAACCCGGATGCAAACAAGCGCAGCATTGCCTATGATGATTTGATTACCTTGCTGGTCGATAGCTCGGTGCGTAGCGACCGCAAAACATGGAAAAACGCGACAGGCAGTTACAACGAAAAAGAATATCTGGAACGCCGTAGCGAACTGTATAATATTTTTACGTTATTCGCATTCCATCCGGAAATTGTTTCCAGCACCAATGTGGGCAAAGAATTTTGCCAAAGTGTCAAAATTGAAAGCGCGGTGGTTGCAGGCGTTGGCACCCCAACAAAAAAAACCGAAACAGTCTTTGCCGAGCAAATTAAAGAAATCAATAAATCGGTACGAGATGCCGCCGGTAACAACGTAAAACCCGATATTGCGCATTACACGCTCACCTTCGGCGATGTAAAAGCGGCCCTACCAAAATTCGACCCCTCACGTTTGCGTGTGCATTGGGGGCAGCTCTATTTTATGGGGCTGATTAATGAAGGCACCTACCGCACCAAACTGGATGACGACCCGCTTGGAACCGATTTTTACCCCGCCCGCAGCAGCGACGATAATTTACGCTTCGTCACCGTGGGTAAACTCAATGCGCTGGGCAATGGCCATAAGTTCCACGTGAAGGGCGAAAAAGGCGATTACGTAACCTTCGGCATGCTTCCCGGCGCCTCGAAAGGGCGCAAGCATTTTCAGCTGGAAGCCGCACTACCACCTGCGAAAATTACCATCGATCAATTGATTTTTGGCGATGTACTGGCCAGTACCGATGAAATCCGCAACAAGAAAAAGCATGTTTCGGTAGAAAAAGACTATGCAGCAAAAGCTGTCAAATGCGCAGCATCGGCACTGGGATACACCATCCCCAAGACGGACAGTTACGAAGAAATGCACCAGCAACTGAAGCATGATGGGTTTTTTGAGCGCTTTGTAAGCGTCGAAGATTTGGTGCGCATTCGCGTTGCCCTGAATCAGCAGGATTTTTCGCCCAGAACTATAAAAAAACTTGATGACATTCTTGATGCGTTACCTGCGCGGCTGGCGACCCGCTCGAGAGAATTAAACACGCAGGCATCGCGCGAGCAGGCAACGTTCCCATCGAGAAAATATTTACCGATGGGCTGGTAAGCGGCGAAGTGAGCCCGAAAGAATTTATTGCGCTGATGGTGCGCTGTGCGCCACCCGAACAAAATGCCGATGGCAGTTATGTGTTCAGGCGCCCCGGCATTGCGCTGCATGTCAAGGCACAGCCTAACCATAGGCTTTCCGAGAATCAATCTACAGGCGATTTGCTGAAGAGCATCGATGAAACTTCAGCACGCATTGCATTTGATGGCAAAACCATTTTTAACCGCCAGTGAAATGAAAACTTCAAGCACCCCAAAGGTGAAATGCCGCTGGCCGATTTAATTACCCAGTGTCAGGCAGAACGCCGCGGCACAGCCAAAAACCCCGATAAATCGCACCGCTACCTTGAAGCGCTGATGTATAAACATTTTGGGCCTAAAAATGCTGCAAAAAATCTAGCATTATGTTGCGATACGCTGACCGAATCGGCGGCGCTTGAATCGCCGGATTATGCCGCATCGCGCATGACCCAGTTACTGAAAGATTTTGAAACACGCCACGAACGCCGCTTCACGACAAAAAGTGTGTTGCCCCCTGCCGCCAGCAGCTTTGCCGCCAACCACCGTACCCGCCGCATCATGCGACGTAACTTGGGTGAGGTTTCACTGGTTGAAGCCGCCGATACGCTTATTCACGATGGTAAAACCGACCATGTATGGCTTATCTCGCACGATCAGGATCTGGTTTCGTATGAGCAATATCGTGGGTTCGAAGCGAAACGCCACGACCAGAACGCCATAATGCCCAAAGATGCTAACCAATCAGCCGGGCTAATGCTGCACCCGCAGGTGGCGCAGCAGCATTCCCGCTTTTTGCGGCATGTATCACTGCACGCACCACTAAAAGATGCTGCCGCTGCCAACCTACCCATACCCGACCGCTACACCCGCATGCATATTGTACCCACACAGGATTTTGTACGTATGATGGTGAAAGGTTTTGAGCCCAACCCCAAAAACCTGCTGGCCAATAAAGCCCACCCCGATTCGCAGGCATTTCGTGCCGCTTACGGCCTGTAAAGGGGCATTAACCCTAAATTAACGCTTATAGCCTAGGTTGTGCCTTACGTTCTCGCTTTCCGGTTGTGCCTTTGGGCATAGTTTGCTAAAGTAAAGGGACGATGGAAGGTATCTGTCATGGCGCTGTTTACGCTGAACAACTCTGCGTTCAATATGAAAACCTCGCTGCTTTGGAGCGGCGGGATCACCGCGCGCACTAAAAATGCCATCACCTTCAGCAACGGCACCAGCACCACCATTTTCACTGGTAACTTCACCTATAACTCAGCCAACGTCATCACCAGCGGTACCATCACTGGCTATCAGCAACTGGTAAGTGGTGTT
>JBILFK010000128.1:0-4811 GCA_044351685.1 Rickettsiales bacterium
GGCTCTGAAGCTTTGCGCCCTGATTGTGGGCCTTCCTTCACTTCTTTGCCGCGCGCGATGTTTTGTAGCAATTCGCGCGTGGAAGCGTAGGTTAAATCTTCGAAATATTTATCATCGTAACCGCTGGTGATTTGCAGCATGGGCGCATTTACGCAAGCGCCCAAACATTCCACTTCGGAAAGCTTGAACACACCATCGGGCGTGCATTCGCCGAATTCCACACCTAACGTATCGCGGCAGGCGCGCACCACTTCATCGGAACCGCGGAGCCAACAAGGGGTGGTAGTGCACACTTGCACATGGTGTTTACCCGCAGGCGCAAGGTTATACATGGTGTAAAACGATGCCACCTCATACACGCGTATGTATGGCATACCCAACATATTGGCCACCACTTCCATGGCCGCCACGGGCAACCAACCATCATGCTGTTGCTGGGCAAGCATTAACAGCGGCATGACCGCCGATTGCTGGCGACCAGCAGGATATTTGGCAATATGCGCTTTGGCCTGTTCCAAATTTTCTTTGGTGAAAGCAAATTCTTTGGGTTGCTCGAATTTAGGAGCGCTGTGATTTCCTGCCATAACCTACCTGTCTATCTCGCCGAACACCACATCGAGCGTGCCGATAATGGCGGAAACATCTGCCAGCATGTGGCCTTTGCTTAAAAAATCGAGCCCTTGTAAATGCGCAAATCCCGGGGCGCGAATTTTGCAGCGATAGGGCTTGTTGCTGCCATCGGAAACCAGAAACACCCCGAATTCGCCCTTCGGCGCTTCGACAGCGGTGTAGGTTTCACCCGCTGGCACATGGTAACCTTCGGTATAGAGTTTGAAGTGATGGATCAGTGCTTCCATCGATTGTTTCATTTTCGCGCGCTTAGGTGGTGCAATTTTTGGGTCATCTGTCACCACTGCGCCGCCGGGCAATTTTTCAATCGCCTGCAGAATAATTTTTAAGCTTTGGCGCATTTCTTCCATGCGCACCAAGTAACGATCATAGCAGTCGCCGTTTTTGCCAATCGGAATATCGAATTCCATCTGATCATAGATTTCATAAGGCTGCGATTTACGCAGATCCCACGCCACACCCGAACCGCGCAGCATAGGGCCGGTAAAGCCACGCGCAATCGCATCGGCAGCGGAAACCACGCCCACATCGACCGTGCGCTGCTTCCAGATACGGTTTTCGGTGATGAGTGTTTCTACATCATCAATGATTTTGCCAAAGCCTTTACAAAACGCGGCAATATCATTTTCCATACCCGCCGGAATATCTTGATGCAAACCGCCTGGGCGAATATAGGCCGAGTGGAAACGCGCACCCGATGCGCGCTCGTAAAATTCTAGAATTCTCTCGCGCTCTTCAAACATCCACAGCAGTGGCGTGGTGGCGCCAATATCGATGATTTGCGTGGTCACATTGAGAATGTGATTGAGAATGCGCGTAAGCTCGCAGAAAATAACGCGCAGATATTTGGCACGCATTGGCACTTCGCAGCCCAAAAGCTTTTCGACCGCGAGCGAATAACAATGTTCAAGCGCCATCGGTGAAACATAATCCAGCCGGTCAAAATATGGCAGCGCCTGCAAATAGGTTTTGTGCTCGATCAATTTTTCGGTGCCACGATGCAGCAGGCCAATATGCGGATCGGCACGCTCAACCACCTCACCGTCCATCTCCAGCACCAAACGCAGCACCCCGTGCGCTGCCGGGTGTTGTGGCCCGAAATTCAGCGTGAGGTTATCCATTTCTATCTGGCGTTTTTCGCTCATGGTTTCTGTGTCTTAGGTGATATCGTGAAGAAATCTATGCATGATGTAGATGTCCACCAGCCCATGTGTCAAATGCTGATATGATTTGGGGGAAACTCCAATAATCGTAAATCCCATCTGTTGCCACAAATTCACCGCACGCGTGTTGGTGGAAACCACGTAATTATATTGCATCGAAAGACAGCCTTGGCGCTTGGCTTCGGCCAGCGAATGCGCGCACAGCGCCCGCGCAATGCCCTGCCCGCGATAGTTGGCATGTACCATATAGGCAGCGTTAGCAACATGGCTACCCAGACCATAATGATTGCGGCGCAGCGAATAAGTGCCAATGACGTTTGCTCCGTCGCGCACCACAAAAGACTGCGCCCCCGTACCGTATTTACCTGCACCAATCCAAATTTCTTTTGCCAGCGCTTCTGATGTATCGGGCGCATAGGAATAGGTGTCACCACTCTTAATGACATCGCGGAAAATATCCCAAATGCCCGCCCAGTCTTGCGCTGTAGCAGGTTCAACAACCCAATCATCTACCACGTCAGACGCTGGCTTTTTCATCGCCGGGGAGCGCATATTCAGCCCCTTCCCAAGGACTTGCAAAATCAAAAGAACGATAGGCCTGCGTTAACTTCACAGGTTCATATACCACACGCTTCTGGTCTTCGTCGTAGCGCAGCTCCACAAACCCAGTGAGCGGGAAATCTTTGCGCTGCGGGTGGCCATCGAAGCCATAATCGGTGAGGATGCGGCGCAAATCGGTATGGCCAGAAAATAGCACGCCGTACATATCCCACACTTCGCGCTCGAACCAACCAGCGGCAGGGAAAATATCGTTTACGGAGGCCACTGGCGTGGTTTCATCGGTGCTGATTTTTACACGAACACGCTGATTCAGCTTCAGTGAAAGCAAATTATACACAACTTCAAAACGTTGAATACGGTTAGGGTAATCCACCCCACACACATCCATTAATTGCACAAACTGGCACTGTGCATCGTCGCGCAGAAACTGCAACACTTCAAGATTGTGCTTTGCTTCACAAATCAGCGCCAGCTCGCCATGTTCAATTGAGGAAGATTGCAGCTTCGCGCCAAGCGCATTCACTAAGTGGCTTTGTAACTGGTGTAATTTCTCGCTCATTAACCCCTCGCAATCGATGAGGTGCGGCGAATTTTTTTCTGCAACTGCAGAATGCCATACATTAGCGCTTCGGCTGTGGGTGGGCAGCCCGGCACATAAATATCGACCGGTACAATGCGATCACAGCCGCGCACCACGGAATAGGAATAATGGTAATAGCCACCACCATTAGCGCAACTACCCATCGAAATTACCCAGCGCGGCTCGGCCATTTGATCATAGACTTTGCGCAGCGCAGGCGCCATTTTGTTACACAGCGTGCCTGCCACAATCATCACATCCGATTGCCGGGGGCTGGGGCGAAATACTAAGCCAAATCTATCCATATCGTAACGTGCGGCTGCGGCCTGCATCATTTCCACGGCACAACATGCCAAGCCAAATGTCATTGGCCAAAGCGAACCCGTGCGCGCCCAGTTCACCAGCTTATCGAGGTTGGCGACCACATAGCCTTTATCATTAAATTCACGCAGCACCTGCCCAAGCATGGCATCTTGCGTGGCGCCGGGGGCGATAGGTTCATTCGATTGTTTCAGTGATACGGTCATAGCTGTGTCTATTCGTTGTTATGATGTTTTTTAGGCGCGTTTATTCCCAATCCAGCGCCCCTTTTTTCCATTCATAAATAAAGCCAATGGTTAGAATTGCGAGAAACATCATCATCGACCAGAAGCCGAAAAACTGCGTTTCCGAGAGCGTTACCGCCCAGGGAAACAAAAATGCCACTTCCAGATCAAAAATAATGAACAAAATAGCAACCAGATAAAAACGCACATCAAATTGCCCACGTGCATCACCGAACGGTTCGAACCCGCACTCGTAAGGCGAAAGCTTTTCTTTATCAGGGCGCTGCTTGGCTAGCAGCATCGGCAATACCAGCATGACAAACGAAATACCGCATGCCACCACTAAGAATACTAAAATAGGAAAATACGACTGAACAATGGATTCCATGCACTGCTTATAGACAATCTAAATGGCAACGAGAAGTGTTTTTTCTGATTTTTCTAATTTGCCAATAGCGTAACCGATTCTCTATCAATCCACTCGATGCCTAAGGCCCCGCTATGGCTTGGAATGGCGAGTTTCGCGCCCACTAATGTCTGGTCATAAAAAGCTTCTTCTACGGCTAAATAAAATGGTGCCGTAGCATCCATTCGCCAATGCGCTACCCTGAGGTGAAAACTAAACCTCGCGCTTGATTGACAATAATAGTCGCGCTGCCGATATTCGGCCATCACGGAAGGTCGCGATGCGGCTGCGCACAACATTTCGCTAAGCGTATAGGTGCGCGTGCGCCGACGTTTGCCGCTACCTGTGCTACATTTTAGTTCGCAATAACGCTGCTGAATTGGGGTTTCGATAATTTTCGCCTGCGATGCATCGAAATGGATATTCGCTTCGCGAACAGCCAATAGTCCAAATAAAGCTAAGCCCACAATCCCCGACAAAACGAAATCGGTGAGCACCCAACCCAGCCAAGAAGAGCCGCCAAAACACAGAGTAACAAGCGAAGCCCAAAGAAAAATGGCCGGCACTAAATAATACGCTGACCTAACAAACCACTCGTTCGTTTTTACGATTTCAAAATCATCCATCAGCTGCGGCAGCACACCAAACAGCCCTGCAAGCAGCAATGCGAGGTGAAAAGAAATAAAAATCAATGCCAGCGATTGACGCTTGATCATTGGTTGCTCCGCAGCAAGGTGCGAAGGCATTTGTGAAAATTGCGCTATTTTTTTTAATAGTTCGCGGTGTTCGTCAAAAAAATCACTCCCCTTCCCGCGATCCATCGAACCAATGGAACACCACACCCGATCATGCACTACATGCAATGCTTTCACATTCAGTTGAAAAAGCGCACGTATCGCACCAAGCAGCGCTTCTGAGCGCATGGC
>JBILFK010000109.1:0-5590 GCA_044351685.1 Rickettsiales bacterium
CGCCCACCACATTGGGGTGGCTGGCGCTTAGTGCCCGAACGGATTGAATTCTGGCAGCAGCGCGATTTCCGGCTGCATGTTCGCGATGTATATCTGCGTGCTGGCGAACAATGGCAGCACACTCTACTTTACCCTTAAACTACTTAAACTGCTCGGCCGGATAATACCTACCCGGTATAGGCGGTGCCGCACCCGATGATGCCACCGGATTCGCCGCCGCAGGTTGCGGCGAAATATTGGCAGGCGCAGACGTGCTTTCCGATGCCGGTGGCCCTGCGGCGGTTTGTGCGGCGGGCTGTTGCTGCGGCGGTGGTGCGGCGGCAGGTTTTTCTTCGGCTTTTTGTTTCGGTTTAGGCTTGGGTGCGGCTGCACCAGCGGGCGCAGCTTCGCGTTCTGGGGTGGCCACTTGCCAGCCTTTTTTGGCCATACAATCACTGAATAAGGTAACCAGCTCGGCATTGCGTGCGGAAACTTTGCTGTAGGTTTTACCGAGGGCTTCTTGTTTATCTTCGGCTTCCGAACGGCAATCATCACTTAAATCGACATAGCGCGCCTGAATGTTACTTTGGTAACACGCAGTCAGCATACACAACACCACTAACACTAGACTATTCCGCATGCTGCTTCCTCGCATGCGCCATGATGGCAATTTCATCCAGCTGCTGCGCTTCAAGGCGCGCGCGTTTGGCTTTTTCTTTTTTCTCCCAGTTACTGTAAGCCAGCTCATATTTTTTTAGTTCACTGAATAATTCGCGAATCACCACCGCCAGTTTCTCAATTTCCACTTCGGTGCGCCGCGCCAACACATAAAGCTGTTCCTGACGCTTTTGGATATGCGCCGAAAAATCACCAAAAAAATGTGCCATGTCAGGCATCGAATCGGCGGCTTTGCGCTCATCAGCCAGACGCTGCGCCAGCATATCGATGGTTTTATACACTTCTTCGCGTTTGGTTTCGAGCAAGGTTTGCTTGCGGCGCAATTCATCGATTTCGCGCTGCTTAACGCGCACCAGCGTTTTCATGCTTTTCATTGATCTGCTGCCTTCGCGGGTTCGCCTGCGGTGCTGTTCCAATCAATACCAAGCGCCTTGGCAAGCTGCGTGTAGCTTTCGGGAATGCTCGAAGATTCACGCTCGCGCTGGGTAATAAATTGCTCAATCAGCGGGTAGAATTGCATCGCACGATCCACCTCCTGATCAGTGCCGCGACGGTAGGCGCCTAAGCGAATCAGCTCGGCCATGTTTTCATACGTCGAGAGAAACCGCCGCGCCATCGTAATCAGTGCGTTTTCTTTATCGTTGTTACAATCGGGCAGCATCCGCGACACCGAACGCAAAATGTTAATCGCCGGATAGCGCCCGCGCTGCGCAATTTCACGATCAAGCACAATATGCCCATCGAGAATCCCGCGCACCGCATCGGCAATCGGTTCGTTGGTGTCGTCGCCTTCCACGAGCACGGTGAATAATCCGGTAATGCTTCCCTGCCCCGGCACACCCGGGCCTGCGCGTTCGAGCAAGCGAGGCAATTCAGAAAACACCGTGGGCGTATAGCCTTTGGTGGTGGGCGGCTCGCCCGCCGATAAACCAATTTCGCGCTGCGCCATCGCAAAGCGCGTCACCGAATCCATCAGGCACAGCACCTGGCTTCCCTGATCGCGGAAATATTCGGCAATCGCCATGGTGGTATAAGCCGATTGTTTACGCAGCAGCGCCGAATCCGAGGAGGTCGCCACCACCACCACCGAGCGCTTTAAGCCTTCTTCGCCCAAATCGTCTTCGATAAATTCCTGCACTTCGCGGCCACGTTCACCAATAAGCCCGATGACGTTCACATCGGCCTGCGAATATTTGGCAAGCATCGACATGAGAATCGATTTTCCCACCCCCGAACCCGCAAAAATGCCCATACGCTGGCCACGGCAGCAGGTGAGAAAGGCGTTAATGGCGCGCACGCCCAAATCCAGCTTGCCAGCTACCCGCACGCGGTCGGCCGCTGGTGGCGGGTTAGCGCGCAGCAAATACGCTAAGGGGCCTTTGGGTAGCGGGCCTTTGCCATCAATCGGTTCGCCCATCGCATTCACAATGCGGCCAAGCCATGCCTGCGATGGCTGAATCGCAGAGGCGGTCGCCATCAGGGTCACCTTCGCACCCAGCCCCACACCTTCAACCGAGTGAAACGGCATCAGCAACGCCACATCATTGCGGAAACCTACCACCTCGCAATCAATCACATGGTCGCTGCGCAGTGCACCCTGCACACGGCAGCGCGAACCCACCGAAAGCACCTGTTCAATGCCCGTGCATTCCAGCAGCAAGCCGCGCACCGCCGTGATGCGCCCAACAAGGGCCATTTCGGGCACATTTTGAATTTCATTAAGAAGATGCTGGCGCAATGAGGTCACGCGCTGAATGTATCAGCTTTCGAAGCGCGCGTCAAAGCGGCGCATAGGCCTGCGCGTTAACCTTGATTAAGAAAGCATTAACTTTTTCACTTGAATCGTAAAAAAATTAAGGGTATATTAAGGTTTAAGACGCTAATAAATCGTTAATATAATTAATGTGCATTAACGGTTCGGCAGCGCTGCAGCACTTGCAGCGTATCAAAATTAACGATGCCACCAGGCATCTTAACTGTTGGGAGCAAGTATGCGCGTACTTTTAGTCGAAGATGATGCCTCTACCGCCAAAGCCATTGAATTATCGCTCGCCTCCGAAGGCATTATTTGCGACACCACCGAACTGGGCGAAGAAGGCCTCGAGATTGGCAAGCTTTACGATTACGATATTATCATCCTCGATTTAATGCTTCCCGATATTGACGGCTACGAAGTGTTACGCCGCTTCCGTGCTGCAAAAATCAACACACCTATTCTCATTCTTTCTGGCCTTTCCGGCCCCGATCAGAAAATCAAAGGCCTCGGTTACGGCGCCGATGATTACCTGACCAAGCCATTCAACAAAGGCGAGCTCATTGCCCGCATTCAGGCGATTGTGCGCCGTTCAAAGGGCCATTCGGAATCGGTGATTCGCACCGGCAAGCTGGTGGTGAACCTGGATACACGCTCGGTAGAAATGGATGCTCGCCCCCTGCACTTAACCAGCAAGGAATACGGCATTCTGGAATTGCTTTCCCTGCGCAAGGGTTCCACCCTTACCAAAGAAATGTTTCTCAACCACCTGTATGGTGGCATTGACGAGCCGGAACTGAAAATCATCGACGTGTTTGTGTGCAAGCTGCGCAAAAAACTCGAAGATGCTTCGGGCGGTGAAAACTATATCGAAACCGTATGGGGGCGCGGCTATGTGCTGAAAGACCCTGAAGGTGCCGCACTGCCTGCCGATGCCGTGCCAGCCGAAACTGCCAAAGAACCTAAGAAGAAAAAGGTTTCTGCGGGGGCGTAAGCCAATCATTTATTCCAACATCATAAAGCCTCGCACTCGCTTGCGGGGTTTTTTTGTTACACGAGTTGGAATAATCCAGTGTGGCCTTCGACAGGCCTAAAGGCATCGGTAAGCCCGATGATCGTTTCAGATGCACCGAGGAATAGATAGCCACGCGGATGCATAATTTTAGCCATGCGGTTTAGCACATCGCTTTTGGTGGGCTCATCAAAATAAATCAGCACATTGCGGCACATGATAATATCGAATTTGCCGTGCGCATGATACTGCTCCAGCAGATTGGCTTTTGAAAAACGTACACTGGATTTAATCGCTTCGTTAATTTCCCAGCAATTGCCCGGTCGCTGCACAAAATATTTCATCAGAAATTGAATTGGCAGGCCGCGCTGCACTTCAAACTGCGTGTAATGGCCGGCACGTGCGCGATCGAGCACTTTTTCGGCAATATCGGTCGCATAAATTTCTAGCTGCATACCGGGGAATTGGTGCGCTTCCTCTTTCATCAGCATGGCCGTGGAATAGGGCTCTTGCCCGTTCGAGCACGCCGCACTCCATAATCGCAGCGAGAGCTTTCCTTGCTGTTTCAGGTCGGGCAGCACCACCTTCTTCAGCTGATCGAAGGGTTTTTGGTCGCGGAAGAACATCGATTCATTGGTGGTCATCGCTTCGGTAATTTCTGTCAGCAGCGCTGTTGATGTGGCCCCTGCACGCAACCGCGCAATTAAATCTCCAAGGTCACGCATGCCGTTGGCTTGTGCAAGCGGCTCCAATCGATTTTCGAGCAAATAGAGTTTGTCTTGCGTCAGCGCTAACCCGGAACGCTTTTTGAGAAATCCGGCGATGAAGTCAAAGTCATCGCGGCTCAGTGCTTTGCTTGTTGCGTTTGCAGGCATTATTTTACTGCCCTCGCAATGAGTTCGGGTATCTCGGCTAGCGGTAATTCCGCATGCACAAGTTTTGCTTCAACCACCGCTTTGGGCATGCCCCACACCACACTGCTGGCGCGATCTTGCGCAACCACATAGCCACCAGCCTTCACCACCTCGCGGGCCCCTGCAAGCGCATCGGCGCCCATGCCGGTAAGTACAATCAACATCAAATGCTCGCCGTAAATTGGCACTAAACTGCGCAGCATCGGGTCGGCCGAAGGCCGGCAATAATTCTCTGGTGCCTCCTGATTTAGTTTTATCACCACCTCGTGCAGTCGCTTCACGATTGTCATGTGATAATCGCCGGGCGCGATGTAAATCGCCCCAGATTGTACCACCTGATTATCTTTGGCTTCAAAGCAGGGAATGCCACTGGCCTTTGCCAAATGCTGGGCAAACGTGGCAGTGAAGCCTTCGGGCATGTGCTGGGTAATAAACACCGGCACAGTAAGTTTTGTCTGCCGCAAGTTTTCAAACAAGTTAAGCAGCGCTTGCGGCCCCCCGGTGGAAGAAGCGATCGCGATAGCATAGGGTTTTACAAACTGTTTGCTGGGCGTAACGGCAGGTACGGCCTCGGCTTCCGGTGTTGGCAATGGCACCACCGTCGGCGAAGCGGAAGATTCGGCAATCGCCGCCGCAGAATCGGCTGCCAGCGGCGAACTTTTACTGCGACCTGCAAGCACACGAATTTTTTGGCGTAGCGTGCCAAAAAAATCTTCCATTGTCGCCGCATCCTGCGAGCTAGGCTTGGTCATGATATCGAGCGCCCCAAGCTTTAATGCCTGCATCGCAGTTTCCGCATGCTTTTCGTTAAACGCAAACACAATCATAATTTTTGCATGCGGAGCAACATTGCGCAGCGTTGGCAGCGCAGTTAAGCCATCCATTTCTGGCATTTCAATATCGAGCAAAATCACTTCGGGCTGCACACGCTCAGCGACTTCAATGGCCATTTTGCCGTCGCTGGCACTTGCCACCAGATTAAACCGTGCATCGTTTTGCAAGGCACGCGAAATCAACCCGCGCACCACGGCGGAATCATCTACCACCATAATACGAATGGGCGCCTGTTCTTCAGTTGGCAAAGCGGAAGCTTTTAATGTCACGCAACGTTGCTCCCATTAGAGTAATCCTAATTGTTCCAGTTTGCCGCGAATGATTTCTTCATCAAACGGCTTCATCACATACTCGTTAGCGCCTGAAATGAGCGCTTCCTGAATTTTGCTGAATTCATTTTCTGTAGTGCAGAATATCACC
>JBILFK010000110.1:0-5420 GCA_044351685.1 Rickettsiales bacterium
TGGATGCACATCGAAAATGCAGGAAAATATTTTAAGCAGCTTGCGCATATTCTTCGTTGTGCGGGGCATTATACGCCCATACAGCCTACATCGCCTACACCCGAAGCATCGGCGCGCCCGCGGAGTTTGAGGGTTAGCAGCCTAGATCAGCTATTTTTAAACCCTTATGCTATTTATGCCCAATATATACTGCAATTATCTGAACTCGATGATTACGGAACCATCAACGAAGCAGCTGTTTTCGGAAAAATTGCCCATAAGCTTCTGGAAGATGCCTATAAGGGCATAGCTATCGATGCGGCGTATATTCAGCGAAATATTGCCAAGTATCAGCCGCCCAAAAGCCTACAAAATTTTTGGAACACACGGCTACATTGCATTCGTGCGTTTGCGCAACGTGAGCAATCATCTGTGCAGGCGCAGGGCGATCATGTGCAACCAGAGCACGCTATTGAAGCCGCAATGAATATTCCTACAATGGGCGGCATTACTTTGAATGGGCGCATTGACGCTAAAATCACCCATAGCGATAGTCGTATCACGCTTATCGATTTTAAAACTGGCGGCATGCCCAGCAAAACCGATATTGCCACCGGGCGTGCATGCCAGTTAACCGTCTACGGCATCATGCTGCACGCGCTTGAAGCGCAGTGGCCAGCCGAAATTCAGTATGTGAAATTGCCCGATATTAAAAACGATGCACATCGAATCAGCGTGAGTTGGAATAATGAAGATTGGCATGAACATGCAGAACTTTTACTGAACGCACTAGCAGACATGCTGAATCCGCAAACGCCATTTCTAGCGCACCCTATCGATAACAAAGAATATGAATCGCGGCGTACGGAGTACGATGGCATCAGCCGTGTAGAAGAATGGCAATAACCGTTATTCCTGGCCTTCTTTTTTGAACTGCTCGATCTTCTCGTTGATTTGCGCAATCGGGTCAATCGGTTGGAAGAAGGTCGAAGGATCAGCACCGTAAATTTCAGCAACTTTCACGGTTACTTCATCGGGCGGTGTCTGGCCTTCGGCCGAAACAATAACCTCGCCATACTCATCGAAATTATACAAATCGATTTTGCCTTCTTTTTCAGCAGCTTTGAAGGACTCGAATTTCGAGGGCTTTACCGCAACATAGCACCAGAATGGCCCGCCATGATCCATACGCCCATACAGCAGCATAATCACCCGCGAAAGCTTATCGGGATCGTATGGGTCTTCTTCGGTGGCGGCAGTGGCAGGTGTTTGTGGGGTATCAATCATAAATGTCCCTTACGCGGCAGTGGAAACGATTTGTCGCATCACATACTGCAAAATACCACCATTGCGGTAATATTCAAGCTCATCGGGCGTATCGATACGGCAATGCAGCGTTATTTTGGTAACGCTACCATCTGCTCGTGTGATTTCCGCAGTAAGTTGTTGCTGGGGCTTCAGGCCCGAAGCAATGCCAGCAATGGCAATCGTTTCATCGCCCTTCAAGCCAAGCGAGGCACGCGTTTGCCCGCCAGTAAACATTAGCGGCAACACGCCCATACCCACCAGATTGCTACGGTGAATACGCTCAAAGCTTTCGGCGATCACGGCCTTTACACCAAGCAAGAAGGTGCCTTTTGCCGCCCAATCGCGTGAGCTGCCGGTGCCGTATTCTTTGCCCGCAAAAATAACCAGCGGGGTGCCATCGGCCTTATATTTCATCGCGGCATCGTAAATCGAAAGCTGCTCGCCGTTTGGAATATATTTGGTTAAACCACCTTCCACTCCATCGAGCATTTCGTTTTTAATACGCACGTTGGCAAAGGTGCCGCGCATCATTACATCGTGGCTGCCACGACGTGCGCCATAGGAATTGAAATCCTTTTGTTCAACGCCATGCCCGCTAAGGTATTTTGCCGCCGGCGATGTTTTGCTGATGTTGCCGGCTGGCGAAATATGGTCGGTGGTAATAGAATCACCTAAAATTGCCAGAATACGTGCGCCTGAAATATCTTTCATGGCGGTATTATCTACGGCTAATTTCATGCCCTCAAAGTAGGGCGGGTTTTGCACGTAAGTCGATTTACCATCCCATTTGTAGGTTTTGCCTTCAGCGACAGGAATAGCTTTCCACTCAGGTTCCCCGCCAAATACATCGGCGTATTTCTGCTGGAACATTTCACGCGTCACGCATTTGGCCACTGCATCGGAAACTTCTTGGCGGGTGGGCCAGATATCTTTCAGATACACAGGTTTACCATCGGGCGTGGTGGCAATTACATCTTTGGTGATGTCGATATTCATCGAGCCTGCAATTGCATAGGCAACTACCAGTGGCGGCGAAGCCAAATAGTTAGCACGCACAAACGGGTGCACACGGCCTTCAAAATTGCGGTTCCCCGAAAGCACCGAAGCCACCACAAGATTATTATCTTTTACGGTTGCTTCAATCGCATCGGGCAATGGGCCCGAGTTACCAATGCAGGTTGTGCAGCCATAACCCACAAGGTTAAACCCAAGCGTATTAAGGGCAGGGGTGAGGCCAGCACGATTCAAATATTCCGTTACCACTTTTGAACCGGGTGCCAGCGAGGTTTTTACCCACGGCTTCGCGGTAAGACCAAGCTTATGGGCTTTTTCAGCCACTAAGCCTGCGCCTACCATTACATAAGGGTTGGAAGTGTTGGTGCAGCTGGTAATGGCGGCAATCACCACCGAGCCGTGCTCGAGCGTGAAATCTGCGCCTGCAACCGCCTTTTTATCGCCAGCAGCGATTGTGCCAGTGTTTAGCTTAGGCAATTCGTTAGCAAAACCCGCAGTTGCTTTATCGAGTGCCACACGATCTTGTGGGCGTTTGGGGCCTGCAAGTGAAGGCACAACCGTGCTCAAATCTAGTTCCAGCGTATCGGTGAATACAGGGTCGGCATAGTTTTCATCGCGCCACATGCCTTGTGCTTTTGCATAGGCTTCTACTAGCGCCATCGTTTCTTCATCGCGGCCCGAGAGGCGTAAATAATTTACTGTTTCCGCATCGACCGGGAATATGCCGCAGGTTGCGCCATATTCTGGTGCCATATTGGCAATCGTTGCACGGTCTGCCAGCGGCAACACATCGAGTGCGGGGCCATAAAATTCAACAAATTTACCCACCACGCCTTTAGCGCGCAGCATTTGCGTTACGGTTAGCACTAAATCGGTGGCAGTCGTACCTTCTTTCATTTTTCCAGTCAGCTTAAAGCCCACCACTTCCGGAATCAGCATCGAAACGGGTTGGCCAAGCATCGCGGCTTCCGCTTCAATACCGCCAACACCCCAGCCCAGAACGCCCAAACCATTGATCATGGTGGTGTGTGAATCGGTGCCTACGCAGGTATCAGGGTAGGCAACGGTTTCGCCGCCTTCGGTTTTTGTCCAGACGACTTTGGCGAGATATTCAAGGTTCACCTGATGGCAAATACCAGTGCCAGGAGGAACCACACGGAAATTATCGAAGGCTTTTTGCCCCCAGCGCAAGAATTCATAGCGCTCCATGTTACGTTCCATTTCAAGCGCCACGTTTTCAGAAAACGCACTCGCCGTGCCGAATTTATCGACCATCACCGAGTGATCGATCACCATATCCACCGGCGAAAGCGGATTAATTTGCTCTGGGTTGCCACCAAGTTTGGCTACCGCATCGCGCATGGCGGCTAAATCCACTACTGCGGGAACGCCGGTAAAATCCTGCATCAGCACGCGGGCAGGGCGATACGCAATATCGCGCAGTTCGTTTTTGGTTTTCAGCCATGCGGCAAAGCCTTCGATATCCTCTTTTTTTACCGTGCTGCCATCTTCGTAACGCAACAGGTTTTCGAGAAGAATTTTAAGTGAGAAGGGGAGTTTCGAAAAATCCACACCCAATGCCTTAGCTGCCGCAGGAATGCTATAATAAGTGTAGTTTTTGCTGCCTGCTGTAAGCGAAGATTTGCTGTTCAATGAATTGAGTGTCGAGGCCATCTGTGACTCCATGAGATTTTATTGTTGATGTTTTGCTTCTAAGCCCCATGTTAGGGCAGCGCAACAGAAACACGCCAAAACAATATCGCAGCAAGGATTTTTTAGCAAATGTCGAAACCAAAACACACGCTTGAATGTCAGCAGCTTGCGGTGATGCGTTCAGGGACACTGCTTTTTTCCGATCTTTCCATCTCGATGCGATCGGGCGATTTGCTGATTATTCAAGGCACCAACGGCTCAGGAAAATCAACACTTCTGCAGGCATTGGCGGGGCTTGTTGCGCCATCGCTTGGGCATATTCACTGGGATGAAAGCCCCATAAATCAAAGCGATGCCTACCCACGCAATCTTGTGTATTTAGGGCATCAACGGGGCTTATATCTCGATATGACCGTGGAGCAAAATGTGCGCCTGTGGGCAAGCCTTGCGCGCGCGGAAGAAACCGTAGATGCCGCGCTACATTATTTTGACTTAACCGAAATAGCTGATTTTCCGGTGCACATGCTTTCCGAAGGGTGGCGGCAGCGCGTGGCGCTTACACGCTTGCTAACTATGCCGGGCCCTTTATGGGTGCTAGATGAGCCAACCGCTAACTTAGACGTGGAGGGCATTTCGCATTTACACGCGCTTATTTCTACCCGCATTGAACAAAACGGCATGGTCATTATGAGTACCCATGCAAAATTGCAAGGCGACAAGTATAAAACATTAAATATCAATGACTACAAAATAAATTCTAATGTTATTAACTAGAAAAAACCATGATCATTGTGCTGCTATTATTTAATTTAAAGCTTTACATTAAAAATTACAGTGAAGCTATTTATATATATGTGTTTTATTTGTCTGTTTTGGCGTTATTCTCGTTTGCAGGCGATGCTGATACGGCCACGAATTTTCCGAACCTTATTAAGGGGTTGTGGGTGGCAGGCTTATTGAGCGTGTTATTTGTATCGCATTTAGCCCTAAGCGCTGAAGAGAAGGATGGAGCCTTGCATTACGTGCCGCTATGGCCAGTGGCGGCGGAATGGGTGATTTTGGCGAAATATATTGCCATTTTACTGCTTATAATCGTACCTTTGGGGATTATTTCATGCTGTGTGATGCTAATTATGGGGGTATCCACCGATTTAGCGCTTCAAATAACCCAAATTCTGGCTATTGCCATGGCAAGTATGGCTGCAATTACGCTTTTTGTAAGCATATTGACCATTCATAGCAGTAATCGGGGGATGATAGGCGCCATATTGGCATTGCCACTTATCATGCCGATTATCATTGCCGGTAGCGTTGCCAGCCTGGCTGTCGAGCCATTAGCGCATGCTGGATACAGTATCGTGTTAGCGCATTCTGCACTCATGATTCCCATGATGATATTGGTTGGAGCGGCTATTATACGGGCGCGTTAACTAGCCGGTGCGTGGCTCTAAGCCTCAATTCAGCGC
>JBILFK010000111.1:0-5399 GCA_044351685.1 Rickettsiales bacterium
CATTTGCTAAGCCTGTTGCATCCGTATCCGGTGAAGGCAACGTTCTTTGTTACCCACCCTACTGAAATGCTATCGATTATCGAAGCGGATGATCGTTACGAACTAGCGCTGCATCCCTTTAACTCACCTAGCAGCACGCAAGGAAGTTCACTGATGGATATTGTAACATCACTGCGTGCATTGGCGCCATCGGCAGTGGGCAACCGTTTCCACCGGCTGCAGCACTCGTATGGCGATCTGGCTGTTTTGAAGCAGCACGGTGTGCGTTATGATAGTTCGTCGATTCGTTTCAATACGCCCTATTTAGTGCCTGCATACCATGCCGACCTTGACATGACATTGATAACGTATGGCTGGGAAGATGGCACATGTGAAGCAACGGGATTTGCGATGGATGTTGCAAGTATCGATATGGATAGCCCGGGGTTTAAGCATTTTGCGTTTCATCCGCTGAATATTTATTTGAATTCCAGCGCTGAAAATCACCGCCGCGATTTTCTGAAGACGGTTAATAATCAGCTGACTGATAGCGTGCAGGAAGCCGCCGATTCCTTTATACAAAAAGGGCAAGGCGCAGGGCATGTGCTGCGCCAGCTACTTGAAGTCATCTGCAGTCATAAACGGCAGACGAATACGCTTTCAGAAATCGATACGGCATTTCGTGCCGCCTATAACGGATAGGAGAATTATGCTTACTGGAACTACATGTCGCCTTCGTGCTGTTACCGAACACGATCTTGAAAGACTGCGCCTGTGGCGTACATCGAACGAGATTCGTCCGTATTTTACAGATAAATGGCTTTATAGCCCCATCGAGCAGAAGCACTGGTTTGAAAGCATGTCTGCCGATTCCAGACAACGCTTCCTGATTGCCGAAGATAGTGCAGGCGCAGCCTACGGCATTGTCAATGTGCAGTCGATTAACTACCAGCATGGCACGGCCACTGTGGGATGGTATTTTGTACGCGAGAATGGCCGTGATTTGGGAAGACTAACGCAACATGCCGCCGTGCTATTGCTGGAATATGTGTTTATCGAACTCGGCATTCGCAAAATTTATGCAGATATTCTGGCAACTAACGAACGTGCGCTGAAATTTAATGCCCGGCTTGGATTTGAAGTAGAGGGAATTCAAAAAGCGCATGTGTACCATATGGGTTCGTTTGTCGATTTGGTTTGGCAGGCAGTATTTAAAGATAAATATCTTACGCTTCGTGCGGGCTTATTGCCGCCAGATGAAACTTAGTAATTGGTAATTTCATGGGGCATGCATTGCACAACAAACCATCCAAAACATCTGGTATCATTCAGGGGTTACGCATCGTGATGATGTGCGATGATACGCAAATTGACCGGCGAATCATTCATGAAGCGGAGTCATTGATTCGTCAGGGCAATGAGGTCATTGTGTTGGGGCGCATGGCCGAGGGATACGAACTCTCGCAGTATGATGGGTTGGTAAAAATTGAACGTGTGGAATATAGCAGCGTGATTACGCCGCGCCGCTTGCGTGAAGCGGTAACAAAGGAAATGGCGCAATATCAGGCGCAACAAAACGCACAGCAATGGCAACATGCCGCTAGTGTCATTGAGCAACAATTTTCATCCACGTTCTATGGTCCCAATTATGGCCCACCTCGTCTGGAGCAATGGGTGCTGAGCCGTGGCTGGCTAATCAGGAATATGTTTAAGGCATTATTATGGCCGCCGATGCGCCTTGATGCATTGCGGCGTTATTTCCCACAGATGCCTGTTGTGTTGCAGTGGCTCATCTATGCGCCAACCTTGCTGCTTACGCCGCGCCCACTCGCAATACGCTGGCACTTTTCTCGATTAAGGCAACATCTGTCGCGGTGGTTTCCGAGCTGGTATGGGACGCAAAGCAAACGAGCGCTCGCGATGGCTGAGAACAAGCGTTTGGCTGCTCTGGAGCGGCAGATAATTCGTTTTGAAGACATGAATCTGTGGGAACTCTCACTGTATGACCGCGCGTGTTTTTTGCGCCCCGATGTGGTGCATGTGCATGATTTGCCACAGCTTCGACCTGCCTATCATGTAGGCCAAACGCTTGGTGTGCCAGTAATTTACGATGCACATGAGCTATATCCTGGCATTATTACTTTAACGCCAGAACAACAAGAACGGTTGCGCGTAACTGAGAATTATTACATTCGCCGCGTGGCGCGTGCGATTACTGTCAACCCGCTTTTTGCACATTCACAAGCCGAAGCATACAATATCCAAACCCCTGAAGTGATTTTGAATGCGATCGATCTGCCACCAGAGTTTGAACGCGGTATCCGCACCCGCCACTTGCGTGAAGCGTTACGTTTACCGGAAGCTGCAAAAACTATTTTGTTTCAGGGCTGGGTGAGTTTTCACCGTAATATTCATACGCTGATTGAGGCAATGGTAGAGGTGCCAACGCATATTCATCTTGTCATCCTCGGGTATGGCGATGACATGCCTGCCATGAAAAAACTGGTGCATGATTTGGGTTTGGGTGGTCGGGTGCATTTTCCGTCACCCGTACCCCAGCGTGAGTTGCTATGGTGGGTAGCTTCGGCAGATGCAGGTATCGTTCCCTATCAGGCGGTAGATGAAAATGGCCTGAAATGCTCGCCCAATAAACTGTTTGAATTTATTGCCGCAGGCGTGCCAATCATTGCCAGTAAGTTGCGCTATATTGATAGTGTGGTTGGCAAGTACCAGTTCGGTGTTGTGTATCCTATGGAGAAGCCGGAGGATTATGCTCAGGCGATTCGTGAAATGTTTCTATCGCGCGATGGCGACGAAAACCGCTTCCGTAAGAATTTATTAAATGATGCCGAACCTTACTTGTGGCCAGCACAGGAGAAAACGCTGCTGCGCATTTACCGTGATGTATTGGCGGCATGGAAAAAGCCCGCTGTTTCGGAATCACCTGCGGAGGTATTGCCATTTACAACGGATGAAAAATCCAAGACGCTTTCTAGCGATACACCGTTACGCGTGTTCCATGGCCCCTATAACACTGCTGGTATCCCTACCATTATGGCGCGCGCCGAACGGGCGCTGGGTCTGGATTCCAAGGCGGTATGTTTTCCTTCCGGATTTTTCCAGTTCCAACCGGATATCGTGCTAGAACCTACCACCAACCCAGCAGATATTCTGGCACGCTTTCGCACCTACGCCGATGCATTTGATGTGTTTGTATTCCATTTTGGTACATCGCTTGCCAATGATTCCCTGGCCGATGTGCCGCTGCTCAAGCAGATGGGCAAGAAGGTCATTTTTTACTTTCATGGCTGCGATATTCGGCAAAGCAAAGAAACAATCCGCAAGTATGAGTTCAGTGCCTGCAAGGAATGCTGGCCGCAGCGCTGCAGCCGCAACCGCGATACGGCACTAGATATGGCCATGCGTTATGCCGATGCGGTATGGGTAAGCACGCCAGATCTGCTGGAATTTGTGCCGGGTGCCGAATTGTTTTTACAGCCGCTGGATATTGCATCGCTTCCTTTGCTTAACCCGGCACCTGAGGCATTTCCCAAGATGCTTCGTATCCTGCACGCGCCTTCCGATGCCCAACTGAAAGGCACCAAGTATTTGCAAGAGGCGACTGATGCTCTGGTACGCGAGGGATTTCAGGTGACGTTGGACCTGGTACATGGCGTACCATACCACGAAGTTTTGGAACACGCGCGTCAGGCCAATCTCTGCATGGATCAGATACTACAGGGAGCGTATGGCAAATTTGCGGCGGAGATGATGGCATCTGGCGTTCCGGTCATGGGGTATCTGCGTGAAGATACGTTGGGAAGTTACGAAGAGCTTCCGCCACTTATTCAAGTGCGCCCAGATACGATTTATGCAAAAATGAAACAGATACTGCAGGGCGAGATTGACCTGCGGGATACCGCGATCAGATCGCGTGCATTTGCCTTGCAGCATCATAGCGCCGAAAGCGCGGCGAAGCGTGCAAATGCCGTTTATCAGGCTGTGGTTGCCAGTGAGCGTAAGTATGGGTAGGCGCTTAAAAACCTCTATGTCTGCAGCGTCTATCGCTGCGCTTGTTGATTGTTCCCTGCAAGGCGATGGTGGCCTGCTTGTACATCACGTTGCTCCCTTTTCTGAATTGGCGGATGGGGCTATCAGCTTTTCCAATCAGTCACTGGTTACACTGGAAAAAGCGGCGCTTGTGGTTGCGCCTGCATGTGAGCGACCATTGCACGGCGCGGTATTGACTGCACAAAAACCGCGTCATCTATTTGCCATTCTGTTGCGTGCATTACTGCAGAATGATTTATTGACTTTGCATGTAGCTGATCCGGACATTCACCCGACGGCACGCATTCATCCCAGCGCGATTATTGGTAAAGGTGCAAAGATAGGCGCGAACAGTATCATCTATCCCCATGTGGTTATCGGTGAGGGGGTGGTGATTGGCGAGGAATGCGTTATTAAATCTGCAACAATCATTGGCGATCCTGGCTTCGGATTCGTGCGTGATGCAGAAGGCATTCCGCATCATATACCGCATCTCGCGAGCGTGCGGATAGGCAATAGGGTCGAGCTTGGTAGCCTGAACACGGTATGTCGCGGCACATTGTCGGATACTGTCATTGAAGATGATGTCAAAACGGATGATCATGTGCATATCGCGCATAACTGTTATCTGGAACGCGCTGCGATGTTGGCTGCGGGGGCTGTTCTTAGCGGGGGTGTGCGCGTGTGTGCGAACGCATGGATTGGTCCCAATGCATCGGTGATGCAAAAGACCGAGATTGGAATGCATGCGTTCGTGGCGTTAGGCGCCAATGTCACTAAATCAGTGGCGGCGCGTGCGGTTATGGTGGGTAACCCGGCACGAAAAATTGCTGATGAGGATGGACATCATGACGCTATCACCTGAATTTTCGACCGATGGCTACCATGCGCTTTTAGCGTCGGCGCAAATGCGCGGCTACCGTGTGGTACGCATGGATCAGTCATTTGAAAGCGAGCAGAAAACTCTTATATTGCGGCACGATATTGATTTTTCCATCGAGTGCGCTCTCGATATGGCGAGGCTGGAACATGCGCTTGGCGTAACCGCTACCTATTTTCTAATGGTGAGCAGCGAATATTATAATCTGTTCTGTGAACCTTACCGCAATGCGGTTGCAGAAATTGCAAGCCTTGGCCATGAAATTGGGTTGCATTGGGATTCACGTTTTTTGCCGGAAGATGAAAGTAAGCGGCCAGAATTTTTAAGCGCGCAACTAGCGCTTCTTGAAAGTATCAGCGGCCAGAAGGTGGTTTCTGCCTCGCAGCATATTCCCACCGATACACCGCCATTCGATATCCAGCCTTATGTTGCCAACAATGCCTATTCGCAACGGTTTAATGCACGATTTTCTTATGTTTCTGATAGTTCC